>NZ_FNWP01000036.1:0-33936 GCF_900108435.1 Methylobacterium sp. 275MFSha3.1
ACGATGGACGACATCCGCCGCTTCCCGTCGGAGTCGCACATCTACTTTCTCGAATGCTCGGGCAACCCGGGCTTCGAGGCGATCAAGGGCAAGACGGCGTCGGACCTCGTCGGCCTCGTCAGCTGCGCCGAATGGACCGGCGTGCGCCTCGCGACGGTCCTGGCGGAGGCCGGGCTCAAGCCAGACGCGCGGTGGGTCGTGGCCGAGGGCGCGGACGCCGCCGCGCTGACCCGCAGTATCCCGATCGCAAAGTGCCTCGACGACGCCCTGCTGGTCTACAGCCAGAACGGCGAGCGGCTGCGCCCCCAGCAGGGCTACCCGCTCCGGGTGCTGCTGCCCGGCTACGAGGGCAACATGAGCGTGAAGTGGTTGCGCCGGCTCAACGTCACGGCGGAGCCGGCCTATTCCCGCGAGGAGACGTCGAAGTACACCGACCTGATGCCGGACGGCACGGCGCGGCAATTCACCTTCGTGATGGAGGCCAAGTCGATCATCACGCGGCCCTCGGGCACGCAGCGGATCGCCCCCGGTTTCCACGAGATCACCGGCCTCGCCTGGAGCGGGCGCGGGCGGATCCGCGGCGTGCAGGTCTCGACGGACGGGGGCGGGAGCTGGCGCGACGCCGCCTTGCAGGAGCCGGTGCTCAACCGGGCGCTGACGCGGTTCCGCCTGCCCTGGCGCTGGGACGGGACGCCGACGACCATCGCGAGCCGGGCGATCGACGAGACCGGCTACGTGCAGCCGGGCTTCGAGGCGCTGACGGCGGTGCGCGGCCTCAAATCCTTCTACCACAACAACGCGGTCGTGCCCTGGCGCATCGCCGCGGACGGCGAGGTGGCCAATGGCTATGCGTGAAGCCCGCGCCGCCGCGGGGATCGCCCTGGCGCTCGCCTGCGCCGGGCCGGCACGGGCGACGGAGCGCCTCGGGATCGGGCGTCCGGCCACGGAGGCCGAGATCGCCGCCTGGAACATCGACGTCGACCGGGACGGCCGGAAGCTGCCGCCCGGACACGGCAGCGTCGCCCACGGCCGAGAGGTCTTCGAGACCCAATGCGCCTCGTGTCACGGCAGCCGGGGCGAGGGCGGGACCGGCGAGCGGCTGGCCGGCGGCCAGGGCACGCTCGCCTCGGCGAAACCGCTCAAGACCGTCGGCAGCTTCTGGCCCTACGCGCCGACCCTGTTCGACTACATCCGGCGGGCGATGCCGATGAACGCCCCGCAATCGCTCAGCGCCGACGACGTCTACGCGGTCTCGGGCTACGTCCTGTACCTGAACGGGCTCGTCCCGGAGGGCGCCGTGCTCGATGCCGCCACCCTGGCCGCCGTCCGCATGCCGAACCGCGACGGGTTCGTGCCGGATCCCAGGCCGGATGTGAGACCCTGACGGGAGCGGCGTACCCGATCAGGCCGCCCCGGCCCCGCCCGCCGCCGGGGCGCCACGATGCTGTGGCCGTTCCGCCACTGTCGTCGCAACATTATTACATTCGGTTGCCGGGGCGTTGACCCGGCCGGTCGCCGCGGCAAGTATTTTCCTGCCAAGGTTATCCGGGCACGGTCCGGAGCCGGGGTGGTAATCCGGTGCGCGCTGCGCGGTGCGTCCGGATCTGCCCCGCACCTGTCGACTGGGCGCGCCCGTTCCCCGCGGCCGCCGGTGCCGCGCACCGGGACGGTCCGGCGGCGGCGATGACGCGCGTCACGGGAGGCGGCCTTCGGCGCGACGACGTTCCTCGGGCGCGGTGCCCCAGCGGAGCGCGCGGTGCCGCCCGTCCGGGCGTGACGCCGCCCGCCTCCGCGTGGCCGCGCGCCGGCAGCAGCGAGTGTGTGGTGGCGAGTTCTGGACGATTGTCGTTCCGCGAGAGTCCCAGGCCGCGCCGGGGATGCGCCCGCCCTGCCGGGGCGCGGCGCGGCAGCCCGCGCCTGGCCCTGGCGGCCATGCTGTCCGCCGGCGTGCCGGTCGGGGAGGTCCGCGCGCAGGAGAGCGTGACCCTGGAGGAACTGTCGGTCGAGCATGTCGGCGAGGGCGCCGCCCGGACGACGGCGTCCGGGCGCGGCAGCATCGGCCTGGTCGGTCCGACACCGGGCTACGGCGCCGGCGCGGCGGTCAGCGCGACGCGCACGGCCACACCGCAGATCGACGTGCCCGTGGCCGTGTCGGTGGCGCCGCGCGAGACGATCACCGACATCGCCGCCACCCGCGTCGACCGGGTCTTCGACTACCTGCCCGGCGTCACTCGCCAGAACAATTTCGGCGGCCTGTCGATCTTCAGCTACGCCATCCGCGGCGTGACCACCTCCGAGATCTACAAGAACGGCTTCCCCCTCAATCGCGGGACGCCGCCGCCGCCGGACGCCCAGAACATCGAGCGCATCGAGGTGCTCAAGGGGCCGGGAGCGGCCCTGTTCGGGCGCAGCGACCCCGGCGGGCTGGTCAACCTGATCACCAAGCAGCCGACCGCCGAGCGGTTCGTCGAGTTCGGCAATCAGGTCGACTCGTTCGGCCTGACCCGGGGCACGATCGATGCCGGCGGTGCGCTGAGCGCGGACGGCACGGTGCTCTACCGCTTCAACCTCGCCGCCCAGGGTGCGGGCAGCTTCCGCGACTTCGTGGACAGTGACCGGCTCCTCGTCGCGCCGGTGGTGAGCTGGCAGGTCACCCCGGACACGCGGATCACGGTCGAGACCGAGTTCGTGAAGAACCGGATCGTCTTCGACCGGGGCGTCATCGCGCTGAACCGGCAACTCGGGTTCCTGCCCGTCTCCCGCTTCCTCGGCGAGCCCGGGCAGAGCACCTATCAGAACAACAACACGTTGCAGGTCCGCGTCGACCACCGCTTCGACGAGAACTGGCAGCTTCGCCTCGCGACCTACTTCAACACGGGCGATCTCGCGGGCGAGTCGGCGGAGATCCGCGCCATCGCTGCCGACAACCGCACGGTCTCGCGCGACCGCAACGTGCGCGACTACCGCTGGGACGTGGCCGTCGGGCAGGCCGACCTCGTCGGGCGCTTCGATACCGCCGGCATCGGCCACACGCTACTGCTCGGCATGGACCGGGAGAGCACCGACAGCCGCACGCAGTACTTCCGCTCGAACTTCCGCACGAGCCCGTTCGCCCTGGACATCTACGCCCCGGTCTACGGTCATGCGCTGCCGCCGATCACCATCCCGCGCAACAACCTGGAGCGGATCACCAACACCGGCCTCTACGCGCAGGACGAGATCGTCCTGAGCCCCGAATGGCGGGCGCTCGTCGGTGTGCGCCTCGACATCTTCGAGCAGAGCTTCCGCGAGCGCGCCGTCCGCAGTCAGGTCGACCAGTCGCGGGTCGCCGCGTCGCCCCGGGCGGGCCTCGTCTACCGGCCGATCCCGGAACTCGCCCTCTACACCAACGTCGGCACGAGCTTCCGGCCGAACATCGGCCCCGACGCCGCCGCCGTGACCCGCGGCACGGCCCTGCCGCCCGAGACCGGCCTCGGCTACGAGGTCGGCGCCAAGTCCGAGCTGTTCGGCGGCAGCCTGCTCCTCACCGCCGCCGCCTTCCGGGTGGAGCGGGAGAACGTGCTCACGCCCGATCCCGCCAATACCGGCTTCTCCCTCGCCGCCGGGGCCGTCCGCAGCCAGGGGTTCGAGCTGACGGCCCAGGGGCAGATCACGCCGGAGCTGAAGCTCCTGGCCGGCTACGTCTACGCCGACGCCCGGGTGACCAAGGACAACGTGCTCCCGGTCGGAGCCCCGCTCATCAACGTGCCGCGCCATTCCGGCAGCCTCCTCGCGGTCTACGAGCCGGAGGGGGCGTGGCGCGGCTTCGGTATCGGAGGCGGCGTGCGGGGCGTGGGCGCGCGCGCCGGCGACGCGGCCGGCTCCGGCTTCACCCTGCCGGCCTACGTCGCGGTCGACGCGCTCGCCTACTACCGCTTCGACAATGCCCGGATCGCGCTCAACGTCGAGAACATCTTCGACACCGCGTACTACGAGAGTTCGCTGAACGTGTTCCGGGTCTATCCGGGCTCGCCCCGGCGGATCACGGGCTCGGTGACGGTGCGGTTCTGATGGCGGGCCCGCGGCCCCCGTCCAGGCAGCCGCCGGGATCGTCGCGCCGGCGAGAGGACGCGCCTGCGGGACTCCGCAGGCCGACCGCTTCTGCGCTATGTCGGATTCCGTGCTGCACGGCAGCAGCGACGCGACAGGCCCGGGCAACGGGGCCGAGGGGACGGTATTCGGGTGGGTAAGGCTTTGATGGAAGCGATCGTCCCGTCCGATGGCACGGCGCCCCGCGTCGTGCGGCGCCGCATCGTTCTGCTCTACCTCGTCCTGATCGCGGCCAACGTCGCCGCCTGGTCCTGGGCCTACAGCCTGTTCGCGGGGCAGCCGGCCCTGCTCTCGACCGCGCTGCTGGCCTACGTCTTCGGGCTGCGCCACGCGGTCGACCCCGACCACATCGCCGCCATCGACAACGTCACGCGCAAGCTGATGCAGGCGGGCCAGCGGCCGGTCTCGGTCGGCTTCTGGTTCGCCCTCGGCCATTCCACCGTCGTGGTGGTGGCCGCGGCCGCGGTGGCGCTGGCCGCCACCAGCCTGATCACGGCCTCGGAAGGCTACCGGGAACTCGGCGGCCTGATCGGCACAGGCGTCTCGGCCGCCTTCCTGATCCTCATCGGCCTGGTCAATCTCGTCGTCCTCGCGGGGGTCTGGCGCGCGTTCCGGCAGGTGCGGCGCACCGGCCGCTACGTCGAGGCCGACCTCGACATGCTGCTCGCCAACCAGGGCGTCCTCGCCCGGATCCTGCGGCCGCTGTTCCGCCTCGTGACGCGCTCCTGGCACATGTACCCGCTGGGCCTGCTCTTCGCGCTCGGCTTCGATACCGCCACGGAAGTGAGCCTGTTCGGGCTCTCGGCCGCCCAGGCGAGCCAGGGCATCGATCTCTGGACGATCCTGGTCTTCCCGGCGCTGTTCACCGCCGGCATGACGCTGGTCGACGCGACCGACGGCGTGCTGATGCTCGGCGCCTACAGCTGGGCCTATGTCCAGCCCATGCGCAAGCTGTTCTACAATCTCACCATCACCCTGGTGTCGGTGGTGGTCGCGCTGGTGGTCGGCACGCTGGAGGCGCTGAACCTCCTGGCGGACAAGCTCAACCTCCAGGGCTGGCTCTGGGAGCGGATCGCCGCGATCAACGACCATTTCGGCGTGCTCGGCTTCGCCATCGTCGGCCTCTTCGCGGCGGCTTGGCTCCTGTCGTTCCTCATCTACCGCCTCGGCCGGTTCGACCGGATCGACGTCAAGCCGGCCGACATCCCCTGACCGGCGTCGGCCGTGTCCACGCGGGACGTCCGGCGCCGGTGAGTTGGGCCGATGTCGGAGCGCGCCGGATGCGCGCGGCGGGCTGAACCTACCCGGCCGCCTCGCTGAGCCTCAGGCCGGTGAACGTCAGCGTCGCCGTGTAGATCGGCGCGCCGGCCGCATCCCGGACGACCACCGTGTAGGTTTGCCTGTCCCCGTCGCTCGGGATCTCCCATCGCGCGACGTCCGGGAGGGAGATCATCGCTTCTCTGCGCGCAGCGTCGAAATCGGCGCACTCGGTCCCGTCCTCGTCGCGTTGCAACTGACCGTCGTGGATATCGAAGAAATAGCGCGGCACCCACGCCTCCATGACTGGCTTCCCCTCACGAAAGCTAACCGGGATCGGAAACGCCGGTTCTCGGCGCGCGGCGCCCGATCCGCGCCGGTGACCGCGGCCGACGCCCTCGGATGAGCGGGCGTCGGCCGGGCCCGGCCGGCTATCCGTTCCGGGCCTTCCGGCGCTGGCGGCCGTGCCGTCGCGTCGCCGGATCGCGTCCCCGAACGGACACGTCGCGCGGGGCTGCGGATCGGAAGTGAGAGCGCCGCGCGACGGCGTGCGCGGCGTGACGGGACCGCTCCGGCCGTTCCGGCCGGGCCCGTGCCTCCGGACGGGCGGTCGCGGACCCGCGGTCTCTCAGCGGTCTCTCGTCTTCGTGGTACGGGAATCCTGCGTCTTGTTTCCGTCGTCGGCCGGCGAGGCGCCCGGAACGCCGGTGTTGCCCGAGCCCCCGCCCCTCTCTCCGCCCTTCATCTGATCGCCGTGCTGCATCCGCTGCCCGCCCGACCCGGACGGCGCTGGCCCGGACGTCGATCCTCCGGCGGCGCCCTGCGCCGTTGCCGCGCCGGCCGTGCCGAGAAGGAGCGACGATACGAGGACGAAGATCCGGATTGCGGTCATGATGTTCTCCAGAAAACTACCATTGGGCAAGCACAGAAAGCTGTCTGAGTTCCGGAATATCGCAAAGTATCGAGCTTGAGATCATAATGTTATGTTTTTCTTATTGAATAATTCGGGTTGACGTGCCGAAATATCCGATAGCGGTCCGGGCGCGCGCATCGGCGGGCAAACCGCCCGGATCGCGCCTGAGCTGTGGGACGCCGACGTGGACCGGCCTCCCCGCGGGTAGCCCGCAGATCGGTCCGACACGGCGCGGCGGGCCGCGCTGAGAGTGGCTCGGAGGGCCGGAGGGGCCGGTCCGCCGACGATGCCGGCACGAAATGACCGCCGCGGCGTGAGCCGGGCGGTCCAGGTGGTCTCGGGATGTCCAGAGTTAGACGATCGCGGGCCGCGCTTAATCCGCGCCGCATCCGCGCCGCGAGGAGCGAACCGCCGTGCCGGCCGCGCCGGCCGCGTCGTCCGGCGGGCCTCGTCGTGCTGCGGCGCTCGCGCGCCATGTCCGCGTCGTCGGCGGCGATGCCGACGCGTCGGTTCTGACCCGCGTCCGCGACGAGGACACGCGCCCCATATAACCGTCGCGGGAGCGCGGGCCTCCGAGAGGCCGTCCGTGGCGGCGCGGGGATCCTGCAGAGCGCCGGGTTCGACGCGGTGCTTCCCGATCGGAGCCGCGCAAAGCCGGGGGACGAGGAGGACCGAGATGCTGCGCGACAATGTCGAGCGAGGCCGCTTCGAGCTGCAGGTCGGCGGTGACGTCGTCTTCGCGACCTATCGGCGGGAGCCCGGCCAGCTCGTCATCAGCCACGTCTACGCGCCGCCGGTCCTGCGCGGCACCGGGGCGGCCGGCCGGCTCATGGAAGGCGTCGCGGCGCACGCGCGCGCCGAGGGCGATCGGATCGTGCCCCTGTGCGGCTACGCCCGGGCGTGGCTGCGCGGGCATCGGACGCATCGCGACCTGCTCGCGTGAGGCCGCGACCGGGCCGGGATCGGCCGCCGCCGGGGGCCGGTGCCGGGATCGCCTGGCGCTAGGTCATCCGTTGCGCCACGTGCCGCCGCCGGCGCTGGACGGCCTCGCGGACATGCGCGACGAGCAGGGCGACGAGGCGGATCTCGACGCTCTCCGTCCGCCTGTGGGCCTCCATCCGGATCGTCTCCGCCGCGAGCGCGTCGGCCTCCCGCTCCAGATGATCGAGCTCGACCGGATCGGCGCTCGACACGGACAGCCAGATCTCCAGGAGGCGCATGACCCGGGTGGGCGGCTGCAGCGGCCGGAAGCGCCGATACAGGCCGATGCCCGCCGCGCCGAGGGAGGCCAGCGCGCTGATCATGAGCCCGACCCAGTAGGCCGCGTTCTGCGCCTGATCGCTCAGGCTGGGCTGGTTCCCGGTCAGGTACGCCGTCGCGCCCGGGTGGATCGGGAGCGCCTGGACCTTGTCGTCGGTGTCGGGGGCCTCGATGCCGGCCAGATCGTCGTCGAGCGCGACGAGCCGCGGCTTGCCGGTGAGAACCTCGCGGGTGATCTCGCCGGCGAGCCAGTCCGGCATGGCGCCGCGGGCCACGAGCCGGTGGCTCACGGACAGCGTGGTGATGTCGTCGCCCGGGGCCGGCAGGGAACCGAGGAAGGCGCCCTTGGGCACGTCGATCGTGTCGAGCACGGGGTGCTCCTTGGCGATCGCCGCCGCCTCGTCGACCTCGAAGAGCTTCGCCGTCCCGGAGCCTTTGCGCAGCGCCGTGAACAGGGGCAGCCACAGCGCGCTCCCGACCGGAGCCACCACGAACACCGAACCGATCTGGCGGCTGCGGGCGGCCTCCGTCAGCTGGTCGATCGTCAGGATCCGGCGATGCACGCTGCTCGGGGGCACGCCGAAATGCGTCAGGATCAGGTCGAGCAGGAGCGGGTCGAGCTTCCGCCCGTCGAGGAGACCGACGGTGCTGCCCCGCAGCTTGGCCACGCTGTCGACGGGGCTGCCCCCGGGCGCGACGAAGACCACCGCGTCGCGGCGCAGGATGACCAGGGTCTGCCCGTCCTTCGGCGCGGCGTCGCTGCGCACCAGGGCGAGCTGGGTCTCGCCCTTGTCGAGGGCCGCCGAGGCGCCGAGGCGATCGGGCTCGAAGATCGTCCGGATGCGCACCCGCGGATGCTGGGTCTCGAAGAGCTGCGTGAGCGCCTGCGCGGCCTCCCGATCCTCGGTGCTGGTCTTGGCGACCGCGATGTCGAGGGAGAGCAGGCCGAGGAGGAGATGGATGAGCAGAGCAGCGACGGCGGCCCCGGCGATGACGCCGAGGACGATGACTGTCGTTCTGGAACGCCGGATCATCCGTGCCGCGCTGACCTGCCGATCCGCCAGCATAGCGCGCGTGTCTGGCCCAGTCTCCCGCTCCCGGACAGGATCGGTCGACGCTCCGCCCCATGCTGTATCTTGCTCCAGCGCGTCGCGATCAGTTCATCTGGCGGTGCCGGTCCTGGACCTCCTGGAGGGCGAGCCTGCGGCCCAGCGTCATCAGCAGCGCTTCGGCCTGCACCTTGAGCTCCGCGTCCCGCAACTCGCTGATCGCGTACATCGCCGCGATGGCGTGATCCGCTGCCAGCTCGAGAGGCGACGTCTCCACACGCGGCACGGCCTCGTCGGCCATGTCCTCGAACATCCGCATCCGGGTGATGTCGAGGAGAATGCCGCTGCCGCCCTGGGGCCGCCCGACATGATCGCCGGTGAAGCGCCCGCGCACCAGGACCCAGCGCGTCCGACCGTCCGCCGAGGTCACCCGATGCTCGGCGAGGTACGGTGTCCCATCGCGGGCGCTGCGCCGAATCAGATCATCGATCCGCTCGCGATCGTCCGCGTGGATGCTGCTCATGTAGCGACCGAGCGGGACGCCTTCCTCGGCCTCGGCTGGATCGACGTTGTACACCAGGGCGACGAAGGCGTCGGCCCGCACCCGATCGACGCCCGCATCCCATTCCCAGCGGCCGACGACGTCGAGCGCGTCCAGCGCCGTCTGGAAGGTTTCCGAGGCTGTTTGCCCGTCTAGAGGCTTAGAAGCTGCCACCCGAGCACCCGTCTTCAGTTGTCACTAACATACGTTGGTCCTAAAGCGCTGCAACCGCAAGGGGCATAATCTGGTCTGCAATCAACTGTTGCGTGCCGGACACGGATCGGCTTCGGCGAGCCGCCGGGGCCGGGTGCCGACGACGGGCCGCGGGCGGTCCTTGCGGATCGGAACCTGGACACCCATTATGACTACAGTGGTCACGGAGAGCGCCATGCAGGAGATCCAGCTTCGGGACGCCAAGGCGACGCTATCGGCCGTCATCGATCAAGCGAAGCAGGGCGCGCCCTCGATCATCACCCGCCACGGCCGCCCCGAGGCCGTGCTGCTGAGCTTCGAGGACTGGCAGCGGCTGTCCCGCGTCCCGTCGTTCGGCCGCCTGCTCATGGCCGCGCCCGTCGCGGCGGACGACCTCGCCCCCCCGTCCGGCGGGCTCAGAAGCGCCGAGCTGTGAGGCGGTGTACCTCGTCGATACCAACGTGCTCTCGGCCGGCGCGCCGACCAAGGCCGTTCCGGCCGTCGCACTGATCGACTGGATGGACCGGAACAGCGCGGGGCTCCACCTCTCGGTCGTCACGATCGCCGAGATCGAGGACGGCATCGCGAAGAGCTGCAGGGACGGTGCCGCGCGCAAGGCCGAGCGCCTCGCGGCGTGGCTGGAGACCTTGCTGCACCTGTACGCCGCCAAGGTCCTCCCGATCGACCTCGCCGTCGCGCGCCACATCGGCGGGTTGTCCGATCTGGCGCGCGGGCAGGGGCACGCGCCCGGCTTCGCGGATCTCGCGATCGCCGCCACCGCGCGCTGCAACGGCTGGACGGTCCTGACCCGGAACGTGCGGCACTTCGCGCCGCTCGGCGTTCCCGCCTGCGATCCCTTCGTCGCGCTGCCGGCCGATGGGCGGTGACGGCGTCGCGCCCGTCACCGCGGGGCCGCGGCGGCGTGCCGATCGCGGCGGGACTATCGGGACGGTGTGCAGAACTCGGCCGTGAGACCGGCGAAGGCCGCCCGCAGGAAGGCGTCCACGGGACGGTCGCCGCCCGCCTGGATCCAGGCCTCGATCGCCAAGCGCATCGCACCGAGCGACGCCATGGCGACGAGGCGCAGCGGGGCGCTGCGGACGGGATCCGGCCAGCGCTCGATCAGCGCGGCATGCAGGGCCTGCTCGTGCAGGCCGTAGGCCGCCTGCTTGCGGGCCTTCAGGGTCTCGCTGGACCGCATGACGCGATCGATACTGATGAACTCCTGGGTCCGGAAACCCGTCGACAGCGCCAGCAGGGCGTCCCGGACGGCCTCGACCGGGACCTTGCCCTCCGGCTGGGCCAGGACGGCCTTGCGCAGCGCCGCGCCGAAGCCGCGCATCTGCCAGTCCAGCAGGATCTCTTCCTTTGACTTGAAGTAGTAGAAGAAGGTTCGACGCGAGATGCCGGCCGCCTCGGCGATCGCGTCCAGGGTCGTCGCCTCGTAGCCGTGCCGGCTGAACAGCCGCAGGCCGGTCTCGGCGATCCGTTCCAGTGTCTCCTGCCGTTTTCGCGCGCGCAGGCTGCCGGGCTTCGGTGGCGGGCTCCCCATGCCGGCGTTGTGACATGCGATTCCGCACTTGCAAAGTTGCACGCGGTGCAATTATATTTTTACACCGAGTGCGATTTTGATGCGCGGTCTCGGGACGCGGTGCGGAGTCCGGTCGGGCGCCCGCTCCTTCCTGCCGATATCGGCAGCCTCGTTCGCCGTCGGGGCCTCCGTCGGCGAACGGAATTCGGTTGGCGCGCGCCGGCGGGCGAGGGCGCGTCGTGATCGGGCTGCGGCCGGCGATGCGCGGCTCTGCGAACCCTCCTGGCTCCCCTCCTCTCGCGAAAGCCCTCCTCATGCCCGAGTCTTCCGGTCCGACAGCGGCACGGCCGTTGCCCAACCGTCGGCAGGTTGGCGCCATGCTGCTGGGAACCCTGGCCGCGGGTGTGACGCGGCCGGCCGCGGCGGAGCCCGTCGTCGAGGACGTCCGGATCGTCGACTTCGACTGGGTCGACGGCGCGCGCCAGCGACCTGTGCCGGTACGCCTGTACTGGCCGAACACGTCGTCGCTCCGGCGCCGCGTCCCGCTGGTCGTGTTCTCGCACGGTCTCGGACAGTCCCGAACCGGCTACAGCTATCTCGGACGGCACTGGTCGTCCCACGGGATCGCGAGCCTGCACCTGCAGCACGTCGGCAGCGACAGCTCCGTCTGGACCGGCAATCCCCTGGCCCTGCTCGACCGGATCGAGCGGGCGGCGCAGGAACGGGAGGCGATCGCCCGGGCGCGCGACCTGCGCTTCGCCCTGGACCGCCTCCTCGTTCAGGACGGGGGCGCCTTCGGAGACCGGATCGACCCGCGCCGGATCGTGGCGGCCGGCCATTCCTACGGCGCCAACACGACTCTGATCGCCGCGGGTGCGCGCGTCGTCCGTGACGGGCACGCCCTTCAGGCGCGGGATCCGCGGATCGCGGCCGGGATCGTGATCTCGGCGCCGCCCTTCTACGGCGAGCGCGACCTGCGGGCCGTCCTGGGCGCCGTCGAGATCCCGACCCTGCACGTGACGGCGACCGAGGATGTCATCCAGCTGCCCGGTCGCACCTCGCCGTTCAGCGACCGCCTCGCCGTGTACGAGGCGATCGCGACGCCCCGGAAGTCCTTGGCGGTCTTCCAGGGCGGCTCGCACAGCATCTTCACCGACCGTCCTCTCACGGGCGGTCTGAACCTGAACCCGCAGGTCAAGGCGGCGACCGCCGCCGGGACGCTGGCCTTTCTCGACCTCGCCTTCCGCGGCGATCCGGAGCCGCTGCGCGCGTGGTCCTCGACCTGGCGACCGATCCTCGCCGTCGCGCCCGCGGGCTACGCGGGCGCGTCGCTGGCGCAACCCGCGATAGCGACCCGCGGAAAGGACCGGACGCGCGCCCAGCCCGGGGAGCCGCTCTGACAGGCCGCTCGTCGCGCCCCCTGGCGGCTGAGGTCAGGAGCCCGGCCTCCTCCGCGAGGTCGGTGTACGGGGTCGGCGCCTCGGGTCAGGTCGCTTCGCGCGCCGTCAGGGTGCGGTCGACCAGCTCGAGGATCCGCTCCCGGTCCAGCGCGGTCCCGAACAGGATCCGGTAGAGGATCGGAGAGACGACCCCGTCCAGCACCGCCTCGGGGTCCGGGAAGGCCTCGCCGCGGGCCACGGCCCGATCCGCGATGATCGCGATCTGATCGCGGGTGAAGCTGCAGCATCGCTGGGCACAGTTCGCGTCCGCCGCCGCCAGGACGTCCCGGATCATCTCCCGCCCCGGTGCGGACGACATCTCGTCCGCGTACTGCTCCGCCCACGCCTCGAGATCGGTCCGGCCGCTCCCGGTATCGGCCGGCTCGCCGTCGGGACGGAGCCGCTCGACCGCGACATCGGCCAAGAGCTCGGCGAGCGTGCCCCACCGGCGGTAGATCGTCGACGGCGTCACGCCGGCCGCGGCGGCCACCAGGGGCACCGTGATTTCCGAACGGTCCGTCGTGGTCAGGAGCGCGCGCACGGCCGCCTGAACCGAGGTCTGCACCCGCGCGCTGCGGCCGCCCGGACGCGGCCCTTGCCTCGTCGTCATCCTGCACTCTGCCATCTGGGGCGCCACAAACGCAAAGATATTGCGTTTGTGGCGCGGAGGGCCTACGCATCAAACGCAACGGATTAGCCTTTAGGTTCGCCAATGACCAGGGACCGCAAGCTGAAAGTTGTGGCTGTCGCGGGCAGCGGCACGCTGTTCTTCCACGCGGCGGTGCTCGGCACCTTCCTCGCCGCGTCCGCCGCTCCGACGCCGCTGTACCGGTTCTACCAGGAGACCTACGCGCTCTCCCCCGTGCTCACGACCGCGGTGTTCGCCGTATACGCGCTGGCGCTCCTCAAGGCGCTCCTCGTCGCCGGGTCGATCTCGGACCATCTGGGCCGACGGCCGGTGAACTTCGGCGCGCTGCTCCTCGAGCTGGTGGCGATGGCCCTGTTCACGACGGCCAGCGGGGCGTGGGGACTCATCGCGGCGCGCTTCGTCCAGGGCGTGGCGACCGGCATCGCGGCGAGTTCGCTGGGCGCCGCGCTCGTCGACGTCAACCGGGCGCGGGCCCAACTCGTGAACGCGATCATGCCGCTGATCGGGATGGCGGCGGGCGCGCTCGGAACCAGCGCCCTCGTGCAGTACGGCCCGCACCCTCTCCACCTCGTCTACGCGATCCTGGGCGCGGTGTTCGCCGCGCAGGCCGCTCTCCTCTGGCTCACGCCCGAGACCGGCGAGCGCCGCGCGGGCGCCCTGCGGGCCCTGAGGCCGCGCGTCGTGGTTCCGCCACAGGCCAGGCGGCCGCTGGCCGCGATCACGCCGACCAACATCGCGACCTGGATGCTCGGTGGCTTCTACCTCTCCATCGTTCCCTCGCTGGTCGTAGCCGCGACGGGCAGCCGGACCCCGTTGACGAGCGGCGTCATGGTCGCGGCCCTGATGGTCGCCGGCGCCTTCGCGGTCCTCCAGCGGCGCGGCCGGGACGCCGCGGCCAACCTGACGATCGGGACGCTCGCCATGACCGCCGGTCTCGTCATCGTGCTCGCCGGCATGCACGGCGGGAGCGTGCCGGTCCTGATCGGCGGGACCCTGGTCGGCGGGGCCGGCTTCGGGACGAGCTTCCTCGGCGCCCTCGGCACGATCGTCCCGCTGGCGAAGCCGGGCGAGCGGGCGGAGCTCCTCGCGAGCTACTACGTCGAGAGCTACCTGGCGTTCAGCCTCCCGGTGATCTGTGCCGGGTATCTCGTGCGCCGGATCGGCTACGTGACGACCGCCGACCTCTACGCGGCCGCGATCCTCGCCATGAGCGCAGCCGGGTTCCTGGCGCGGCGGGCACTGACGTCGCGACGCGTCTCGCCTGGCTGACGCACCCTGCCTGCGGCGCTCCGGTCGGGTCCGCGTCCCGGACGGGCACCGAAGCCGGCCGCCGGGCGCTGAGAGCCCTCGCGCGATCGCGCCGCCAACAGCCGTCGTGCCGGCCGGGGCGATCCCGGCGCGACCGTCCCGGCCCGGCCGCGTTAACCCGGATCAACGTCGCGCGAACGGGACGGCCGGGTTCGGCACGCTCCCGGGACGCGGAGCCGAGCGGAGGCATCATGCGAGACTTCACCGTCGCCTGGGACGCGAACCGGCTGGCCTGGGTGCGGGAGCGCGTGCGGGCCTACCGCATGCCGCGCCTGCCGACGGGGGCCGGCTGGCGCTACGGCTGCGATCCGGACGTCCTGGCCGACCTGTGCGCCCACTGGCTCGACGGCTTCGACGAGGCCGCGGCCGCGGCCGAGCTCAACCGCTTCCCGCAGATCCTGGCCCGCGTCGAGGATCTCGACCTGCACGCCGTCCACGTCGTCGGCGAGGCGGAAGGCCGGCGCCCGCTGCTGCTGATCCACGGCTGGCCGGGTTCGATCTACGAGTTCTGGTCGGTGATCGAGCCCCTGGCCTTCCCGTCGCGCCACGGCGGGCGGCCGGAGGACGCGTTCGACCTCGTGATCCCGGCGCTGCCCGGCTTCGGCTTCTCGGGCAAACCCGCCGCGCCGATCGGCGCGCGCAGCACGGCGCGGCTGTTCGATCGCCTGATGCGCGAGACTCTGGGCTACCCGCGCTACCGGGTTCAGGGCGGCGACTGGGGCGCCGGGGTCGCGGCCTGGCTCGGTCTCGACCACGCCGCGTCGCTGGAGGCGATCCACCTGAACTACCTGCTGGTGCAGCCCGATGCCGAGCCGGAGAGCGCGGCGGAGCGGGCTTGGCAGAAGCAGGCCGGAGCCACCCAGCAGGCGCTCGGGGCCTACGCGCAGCTGCAGGGCACCAGGCCGCTCTCACTCGGCTACGCCATGGCGGACGAGCCGGTGGCGCAGCTGGCGTGGCTGGTCGAGCGCTTCCACGACTGGGCCGACTTGCGGGAGCGGCCCTTCGCGCAGGTCTTCACGAACGATCAGCTCCTGACCAACGCCCTGCTCTACATCCTCACCGATTCCTTCGCGACGGCGACGTGGTTCTACGCCGGCGCGCAGCAGGAGGGCGTGCGCCGGATGCCGCCGGGGCGGCGCGTCACGGTGCCGACGGCCTTCGCGGCCTACCCGGATCCGCGCACGCCCGCGCCGCCGCGAGAGTGGCTGGAGCGCGGCTACGCGGTCTCGCGCTGGCAGACGATGCCCCGCGGCGGCCATTTCGCCGCCATGGAGGCGCCGGACCTGTTCGTCCGGGACCTGCGGGACTGGGGCCGCGGCTGACGGCGTCGTCCCGCCGCATCGCGGGCTCAGCCGGACCCGGCGGCACGAACCGGATCCTCTAGATCAGCGCGTAGCCCGCCCCGTCCCGCTCGATCCGCCCGCGGGCGGCGAGGTGCATCCCGGTCACGCTCAGGCCCTCCGCCGCCGCGCGGTCGAGGATGCGCCGGCGGGTCGCGATCGCCTCCGCCGGATCCGTGTCCCAGATGACGGTCCAGTCCGGGTGCGGCATCTGCAGGAGTCGCGAGTGGATGACGTCGCCCCAGATCAGCAACCGGTCCGCCCCGTCCGCGATCAGCACGCCCATGTGACCCGGCGTATGGCCGGGGAGCGGCAGAGCGCGGATGCCGGGGGCGAGCTCCGCCTCGCCCGCGACGCGGCGGATCCGGTCGCCATAGGCGGCGAGCACGGCCTGCGCCGTCTCGAACATCGGCCGCAGGGCGTCGGGCGCGCCGGCCCGCGCTCCCGCATCCGACCAGTAGGCGACCTCGCGCTCCTGCACCACGAGCTCGGCGTTCGCGAACCGCGCCAGGCGGCCCGGCGTCAGGAGACCGCCCGCGTGGTCGGCGTGGAGATGGCTCAGCCAGATGGTCTCGACCTGATCGGGCCGCACGCCCTCCGCCGCCAGCGCGGCGGTCACCCGGTTGAAGTCCGGTCCGAAGACGGTGCCGCAGCCCGCGTCGAGCAGCCAGTGGCGCGCGCCGCGCCGGATCAGGAAGGCGTTGACCGGCTCCGGCGACGGACCGTCCCCGGCAAGACCAGCCCCCTGCAACAGAGCCCGTCCGGCCGGGCTCTCGGCCGCGGGCATCATCCGCGGCTCCAGCGGGAACAGCCCGTCGCGCAGGGGTGTCACGGTGAAGGCGCCGACCCGGTAGGGCGGGGTTCCGGTCGCGGCCGCGCCGGGGCGGTGCAGGCCGAGCGGCAGCAGGGCGGCGGCGGCGAGCAGGCTGCGGCGGGACAGGTGAGAGGCCATGGCGGGCTCCGCGGGAGACGAAACGCCGCCATCCTGCGAGGCGTGCGGGGCGCGGGCCAGGGACGTCCTCCCGCCCGCGACCGGGCATTCTTCCCGCGCTGGCTCGGCGCGGCTTGCGCGCCGGGACGTTCCCGGTGCCAAATCGCCGCGTCGCTTCGAGCCCGGCCGTTTCGCCCCCATGAGCCTGCCCGCGCATCTCGGCCTACGCCTCCTCGTGGTCGCCCTCCTGTGCCTGGCCGGAGCGGTCGCCTGGACCGGCTTCGCCGCCCAGGCGAGCCTGCAGCGGGAGGCCGCGACCTCGGCGGAGCGGATCGCCGCGCAGCTCGCGCGTCAGCCGGGTCTCGGCAGCGCCGGTCCGGTCGCGATGCCCGCCGCGCCGCCGCAGCCCGCACCGGCCCTCCTCACCATCCTCCCGGGGATCTGCGCCGACATCCAGCTCGGCGTCGAGTTGCCGCGGCGCGTCTGCGGCGACTGGGATGGCCTCGACGCCGCCCCCGCGTGGTTCCGGGAGGCGGTTACGGGGGACGCCGCGGCCGCGCCGACGATCCGCGCGATCGTCTTCCGCGAGCGCACGATCGGCAGCGTCACCGCCTGGCCCGATCCGATCGCCGCGGCGGCCCGCGTCTGGCAGCGGGTGCGTCTCGCGGGCGGGCTCGCGCTCGCTCTGACGGCGGCGACACTGCTCCTCAACTGGCTCGCGGTCATGCGCCTCGTCGCGCCCGCCGGGCAGATCGTGCGCGGGCTGGCGAGGCTCGACGCGGCCCGGACCCGGTCGCCGCTGCCGCGCTTCGCCGCCGCCGAGTTCGACCGGATCGCACGCGCCTGCGATGACCTCGCCGACCGGCTCGCCCGCGCGGAGGCCGCGCGCGCGGAGCTGATGCAGCGGCTCGTCACGGTGCAGGAAGAGGAGCGGCAGGCGCTCGCGCGGGACCTGCACGACGCCTTCGGCCAGTGCCTCGCCGCCGCGGGCGCCCGGGCGGCCGCGATCGAACTCGCCGCGCCCGACGACCGCGAGGATCTGCGCGCGGACGCGCGCGGCATCGAGGCCGTCCTCGCCACCATGCGGGAGAGCCTGCGCGGGGCGCTGGCGCGCCTCGAACTGCCCGACCTCGCCGAGACCGGGCTGGAGGACGCGCTGCGGGGCCTCGTGGCGGATTGGCGGGCGCAGCTCAGGTCCGGCCCGGCCCTTCATCTCGACGTGGCCGGCGACCTCGCCGACATGCCCGTGACCGTGTCGGCGAGCCTCTACCGCATCGCGCAGGAGCTCCTGACCAACGCCCTCCGCCACGGGCGTCCGAGCCGGATCTTCCTGCGGGTCGTCCGGACGGAGACCGGAACGCGGACGGTGACGCTCACGCTGGACGACGACGGCAAGGGCGATGTCTCGCGCACGGCCTCCGGCACGGGCCGCGGCCTCGTCGGCATCCGCGCGCGACTCGCCGCCCTCGGCGGCAGCTTCACGCTGACCGGCACCGGCAGCGGGATCCGCGCCTGCGCGACCGTCCCGACCGCGGTCTGAGGCGTCTCATGCCCACGTCCATCCTGCTCGTCGACGACCATCCCGTGGTGCGCGAGGGCTATCGCCGCCTGATCGAGCGACAGCCGGGACTCGTTGTGACGGCGGAGGCGGCGAGCGCGGCGGAGGCCTACCGCCAGTACAAGGCGCACGGGCCGGATCTCGTGATCCTCGACCTGTCGCTTCCCGGGCCGAGCGGCATCGAGGCCATCCGGCACATCCGCCAGTGGGACGGGGCGGCCCGCATCCTGGTCTTCAGCATGCGCACCGGGGCCGTCGTCGCGCGCCGAGCCTTCGCCGCGGGGGCGTGCGGCTACGTCACCAAGGCGAGTCCGCCGCGCGCGTTGCTGGCGGCGGTGGCGGCCGTGCTGCGCGGCGAGCGGGCGATGAGCGCCGACATCGCCCACGCCATCGCCCAGGACGAGGTGGCGGGCGGGCGCTCGGCCGTCGACGCGCTGAGCCCGCGGGAAGTCGAGATCTTGAGCCTGACCGCGGGGGGGATGACGGCGCAGGCCGTGGCCGAGGCCCTCTGCTTGAGCCTGAAGACGGTGCACAACAACCTGTCCGGGATCCGCGCCAAGCTCGGTGCCCGAACGGATGCACACCTCGTCTGGATCGCCGTGGGCGCCGGGCTCGTGTGCCCGCCCGAAGAGCTGGCCGGCAGGGCGTGACGGGGACCGCGCGCACTTGTCTGAGTGACGGATGATCCTTCCCGACATCCATCGCTGAACTGCGCGCCGCGTTTAATCCGCGCCGATGCGTGCGTGAGGGCACTCCGCGATTGCATGTCACCATCTACTTTGTCATCGCGGCACGAAATGATGCGTGAAGTCACGGTTGGTGATTTTACCGAGACTGCGGATTAAACGACGATTACATGGAGAGGGCGTCGCTGCTCTTGGTCGGCGCGGTGCGCAGGTCGCGGGCCGGCGGGGAGCACCCGCGCACCGATGGCAGCGTGGTCGATCGTGGATCTCCCGTCGGTCGTCGGCTCTCGCCCCGCGGACGAGGCGCGCATCACCGCGCAGGCAGATCGGATCGGAGATTGAATCGGGAGGCTCGCCATGACTGTCGGACAAGCGATGACCCGTGGAGCGATCATCGGCCTGATCGCGCCGTTCATCTGCATCCATGCGGCGCTGGCAGCCGCGTTCACGGGGACGGGCGGCGGCCCTGAGACCACGATCAACGCGCCGTACCGCTCGTCGGTGGGGCAGACGGTGCCGCCCGGCGCGGGGGCCGCGCCGCTGCACGATCCGCGCGAGCGGACGCGACGGCAGAAGGACCTCGACGCGGTCCTCGGCAGCGTCTGCGACAAGTGCTGACGCCGTCGCGACAGGTCCGCCTCGAACATCGACCGACACGAACGGGAACGAGCCTTTGCGTCCTCCGCACGACATCCGAATTCTCAGCCAGGTGCGCTGCCACCTCGGTGAAGGACCGAGCTACGATCCGCGCACCGGGACGGCGTGGTGGGTCGATATCCTGGAAGCGCGCCTGTTCGAGAAGCCGATCGCCAGCGCCCAGAAGGCGCTCGTCCACGTCCTGCCCGTCCAAGTCAGCGACATCGCGGCGATCGACGGCGCCCACCAGCTGCTCTCGGCGGAGGACGGTCTCTACGTCCGGTCGATCCGGGACGGGGACATCCGGATGCTCTGCCCCCTCGAGGAGGATCTGCACGACAACCGGTCCAACGACGGCCGCGTCCATCCGAGCGGCGCGCTGTGGATCGGCACGATGGACCGCGACGCCACCAAGGGGCGCGGCTCGATCTATCACGTGGCCGGCACGAAGGTGCACCGCCTCTTCGGCGGCCTGACGATCCCCAACGGCATCAGCTTCTCGCCGGACGGCGCCACCGGCTACTTCGTCGATACCGACGTCGGCGTGCTTCACCGCGTCCCGCTCGATCCGAGGACCGGGCTGCCGCGGGGACCGGTCGAGATCCATTTCGACCACCGCGGCGGCGAGGGCGCGATCGACGGCGCCGCCGTGGATGCCGAGGGCCTGATCTGGACGGCGCGCTTCGGCGCCGGCTGCCTCGACGCCTACAGCCCCGCGGGCGAGCGGGTCCGCACCGTGTCGGTGCCGATGCGGCAGCCGACCTGTCCGACCTTCGCGGGACGCGATCTCGACCGCCTGCTGGTCACGTCCGCCTACGAGGGCATGGACGTGGCGGACCGCGCCGAGGATCCGGAGCATGGCCGGACGATCCTGATCGACGTGGGCGCGCGGGGGCTGCTGGAGCCGGCCTTCCGGCTCTGCGCCTGACCAGGCCGGACCGCGGTTCTCGCCCGCCCTCAGCCGGCGCGTCGAAGCGCAACACCCAGGAGACTCCATGACCGACGCGGGCGAGCGCCCCTATCAGCCGATCGAAGCCTACGCCCTCCTGAGCAACTGCGAGGGATGCGCGCTCGTCGCCCGCGACGGATCGATCGACTGGGCCTGCCTGGAGCGCTTCGACGCCGACCCGGCCTTCTCCCGGCTGCTCGACCACCGGCGCGGCGGCCATTTCTCCATCCGCCCCGAGGGGCGGTACGAGACGGCGCGGCAGTACCTGAGCCGCAGCAACATCTTGGAGACCACCTTCACCACCCCGGACGGCTTCGTGACCCTGCACGACTTCATGGTCGGGCCGGAGGGCGGCCCGCACCGGCCGCTCCTGGTCCGGCTCGTCAGCGGTGTGTCGGGCCGTGTCCCGATGGTGGTCGTCTACCGGCCGCTGGCGGGCTTCGCCGAGTCCTTCGCGCCGCCGGAGATCGCGGGCGGCCGGGTGACGGCACCGGGATGCCCGGGCCTCGTCGCGGATGTCGAACTCGTGCGGGACGGCGCCGGGGCCGCCGCGCGGTTCGTCCTCGAGGGCGGGCAGGCGCGGAGCTTCAGCATCTACGGCGATGCCCTGCCGGACGCCCCGCCGGACGCGCGCGCCCTGATGGAGCGGACGCGCAAGGCTTGGGTGCTGTGGACGCAGGACGCCGCCTACACGGGACCGCTCGCCGATGAGCTGATCCGGTCGGCGCTCGTGCTCAAGGCGCTGACATACGCGCCCACCGGCGCGATGGTCGCGGCGGCCACGACCTCCCTCCCCGAGGAGATCGGGGGGATCCGCAACTGGGATTACCGTTTCTGCTGGATCCGCGACGCGTGCCTGTCCTTCTACGTCCTGAAGAAGTTCGGCATGCTGCGCGAGGCCGAGGCCTTCTTCGGATTCGTATCCGACCTCTGCGCGCGGGCGGAGGGGCGGCTGCGGCCGCTCTACAGCGTCTCGGGCGAGGCCGACCTCGCCGAGACCACGATCGCGCATTTCGAGGGCTGGCGGGGCAGCGCGCCGGTGCGGGCCGGCAACGAGGCCGCCGAGCAGCATCAGGCCGACGCGTACGGGCAGGTGCTCGACCTGCTCTACCTCTACACACGCCTGGGCGGCACGCTCCCGGAGGCGATGCTCGGGCACGGCGCCCGGCTGGCCGACATCTCCGCCGCGCACTGGCACCGCCCCGACGCCGGTCTCTGGGAGCCGCGCAAGCCCGAGCAGCGCTACCTCCACGCGGCGATCATGAACTGGGTCGCCCTGGACCGGGCGATCCGCCTGTTCGGCCCGCGCGAGACGTGGTGCCGGGAGCGCGACCGTATCGTCGCCTGCGTGAACGGCCCGGGGATCCACCGGGACGGCTACTACCCGCAATATCTCGGCGGTGACGACGTCGACGCCGCCCTGCTGATGGCGCCCCTGGTCGGCTTCCCGGTCGACGAGGCCGCCTTCGCCCGGACCGTGGACGTCGTCATCGAGCGCCTCGGCCACGGCCACCTCGTCTACCGCTACCGGAACGACGACGGCCTGCCCGGCCACGAGGGCACCTTCCTGCTCTGCGCCTTCTGGCTGGTCGACGCGCTGCTCTGGCTCGGCCGGGACGCGGAGGCGCGGCTGCGCTTCAACGCCCTGCGCGCCCTCCAGAACGACGTCGGCCTCTACGCCGAGGAGGTCGCGCCGGACGGCGCTTTCCTGGGGAACTTCCCCCAGGCCTTCAGCCATCTCGGCTTCATCCACAGCGCCCTGATGCTCGACCTGTTCGACCACGGCGGTCGCGCGGCGGTGCAGGGCACCTACGCCGACCGGTCCCTGCGCGAGACGGCGCTGCGCCGGACACCGACCCTGGGCGGCCCCGACTGATCGCCGCCCGCCATCCGCCCGTCCGCTGTCGCCACCCCTCATTCAGCGCAGGAGTGCCCATGTCCCGATCGAGCCGTCACGAAGCCCGTCTCCTGAGCGTGGACGAGGCCGATCTCGTCGCGCGCTCGCATCACCCCAGGCTCGGTGAGGCCGATGACGGCGGCTTGGCGGAGCTGGTCGCGCGTCTTCGGGCAAGCCGCGACCGTGCGCGGGATATCTCCCGCCGGCAGCGCCGCGAGCTGCGCGGCAAGGCCGCCCCGTCCGGCGCGCGCGCCGCGACCGACAATACCGGGACCCGCCGGAAGGCCGCGGTGCTGGCAGCCGCGGTGAAGCGCGCCAGCAAGGAGAGCGAGCGCAGGCGGAACGCCCGGGCGCGCGGTCGCCTGGTCACGAGCTCCCGCAGGGCGCTGGCGATGAAGCAGGCCGCCGGCGATCACGGTCTCGCGCGACCGACCTCGCGCACCGCGCACGATGGCATGCAGGCCGTTCCGAACGACGGCCTCGCGCCGTCGGGCGCCCTCGACAGCGCGGGACACGAGATCGCGCGGCGGCGCGGCGGCGGTCCGCGGTAGCGCCAGACCCGGACGGCCGCCGCGGGCGCTCCGGGCTCGGCCCTTGCACACCGGCGTCGGCTTCCGCGCCATCTCACCGGTAGCGGACGGGCCGGATCCGCGGCGCGCCTCTCTTCCGGCCGCGGCCGGTCACGGGCGCGGACCCCCGCCTCGCGGTGAGCGTCGGTGCGGATCCCGCGAGGTCCCTGTCGCGGCTCTCACGCGAACCTCGCGGACGCGCCCGTCATGGAGCGACAGGAGACGTCGGTCCTGGCAGGGTGGGATCCGATCGTGGCCCCGGGCCGTAGCGGAGCGTGCACCGACCGGTGCGCGCATGAGGATGTTGTCGATGCGGGGCGCCGCGCTGATTTTCGGGACACTTCTCGTCATCGCGACCTTCGTGTGGTTCATGTACTTCGTCCCCCTGGGATGTGCGATGAACACGACGGGGTGCCGGGAGACCTTCTCGGTCTGGAGCGGCGGCGGCCTGGTCCATTTCTGGGCGCCGCTCCTTGTCGCAGGCGCGGCGATCCTTTTCGGATTGTCCGGCTCTAGGTAGATCGGCGGTATTCGCGCATTGCGAGGCAGGGCCGCCGACGCTCCGGTCGTCGACGGGATCTGGTCAGCGGCGACGAGAGAGTCGTCGATGAACCTCTAGACGGCCGTGCAGCCGTTCAGGTGATCCTGCCCCTCGGTCAGGGGTCAGCTTGCCGGCGGGACCGGGCCGTGCGAGGTGTCGCCCGCGACGATGCCTGACGTGAGTTGATCCACTGATCGCATGAGCCTCGCCGTCGACGCGACCCGCGCCCGGACCCCGAGGACCGCCGATCTGCACCGCGGCTATCGCGGCCGGGAGGGCGACCGACGGTCCGCGCGGGATGCCGGTCGATACCAGTCTCGGCGTCGGACAATCCCCGCGACCCGGCGAAAACGCGACTGGGCCGCCCATCGCAACATCGTGCCGGCGCCTGCCGGAGGAACCGCGTCCCGCGAGGCGGGACCGTTCGCCAAGACAGGGGATGTCCGGGAATGATCATCTGGTCCGGCTGGGGAATGCTGACGGCGCTGATCGCGGCGGCGGGCCTGATCGGCAGCGTGCTGCTCGATCCGGCGCTCGCCCGCCTGGGCGTCCCGACGCCCACGGGCGTCATCCTGGTGTGGGTGGTGGCGGCCGGCTTCAACTGGTGGCTCGGCACCCGGCTGAACGGCCGGCCGGGCCGCGAACTGCTCGACCCGCGCACGGGGCAGACAGTGATCCTGCGCCCGCGCCACACCCTGTTCTGGATCCCGATGCAGTACTACTCCGTGCTCATGGTTCTGCTCGGTCTGCTCGCCGTGATCGGCGCGATGCACGCCGGCTCGCCGGGCCGGCCTGTCTGATGGGCGAGCGCCGCGCCGCGGGTGCGCGGCCGCGACCTCTCCGAGGCCTCTCCGGCGCTCGACGCCGCGGCGCAGGGATGAAGCCCGTGGCGGTCCTAGGGGCAGTCCGGAGCGTCCGGAATCGCGTCGAAGGCCTGCGGTCCCGGCTGTGCTCGGGGGCGGACGACGACGCGGACCGTGACCCGGCAGTCACCCGCCCGGACGCGGTAGCGCTCCCCGTCGACGCGTTCGACTGCATCGATCGGACGCGATCCCAGCACCCGCGCGGCCGCCTCCGCGACGGCCTGGACTTCACGCACGCGTTGCCAGGACGGCGGCAGGGCTGCCTGGGCGGTCGTCGGAAGCAGCGCGAGCCCCGTCGCGCTTAGCCAGCGACGCGCGGCCATCATGCCCGGGCCTCCCGGGTCCTGGCGGGAGCCGACACCGGCGCCGGGACAGCCGCCCGGATCGGCCGGACCGCGAAGAGCCGAAGGCGTCGGCGCGTGGGCGTCTCTCCGTTCATGCGGCGGGGACGAACCTCAGCGGACCGCGAAGACGGAGGCCGGCGCCCCGTAGCGCCGGTCCCAGCCTTCCCACGCGACGTCGGTCGGTCCCACGGCGAAGTCGACGACCCGCCAGCCGTTTCCGTCCTGGCGCAGCAGCGCGGCGTAGTCGTTCGAGTCCAGATCGTCCGCGGCGCGAGGGAGGGGGCGGCCGTCGGGCCGCTGCATCCGCGCGAACAGGAAGGCCCAGGGGCCGACTTGGTTCAGGGCGTGCACGACGAACTGCACCGGCTGTCCCCGCCCGGTCTCCGCGGGGCCCCGGGCGACATCGAGCAGGGCGCGCCGCGCCGCGCCCTGCGGGGTCTCCGTCCCGGCCTGTGCGGGCTGTCGCGTGCCGTCGCCGCAGGGCTGCCAGGTTCTCTGGGCGCCCGTGTCGGCCGGGCGTCCGTAGCACCAGCCCGCGGCGGCGAGCCGGCGATCGAGGCCGTCGCGCCGTTCGCAGGCCGCCTGCGTGCGCGGATCGTCGCCAGAGCCGCCGCGGCAGAGACCGTTGGCCGTGGTCCAGTCCCGGAGAAGCGCCGCCACCGGATCGGCGCGCGTCGCCGTCGGCGCCGCGATCATCAGGGCGCAGAGCGCGCCGACGCGCCGTGTTCGCCGCGTCCGGTCTCTCCGGCTCGCGCAGGGCGCGCGGCCATCACCGGGGAGGCCGCCATCGGCCCGCGCGACGGCGTGGCGGGCCGAAGCAGCGGATCCGCGCGTCTCCGCACCGGCGTCACCCGACCGCGCGCCAGTGCCCGGACCGCCGATGGACCTTCCGTGTCCCCCTGTCATGCCCTGAAATCCCTGCCTGCGCCGGTCTCACGTCAGCCTTGAGCAGACCAGACCGAGTTCCGCGCGTCCCGCGCGGGCCGATCGGCACGATCGTCGCGCTCATGTTGGGCACGCGGCGAGACCTGTCGAGGGGATCGGCGCCGCCGCGGGTCAGAGCGCGCGCCTCCGCGGCGCTGCACGGCCGGGTGGCGATCCCACCGCCGGCACCGCCGAGACGGGAGCGTCCCGCCGCGGAGAGCCGCGCTCGTCGCCGGCAACCCGTCGCGCCGGACGCTGTTGGGTCCCCGGGAGTGGTTTCCGTATGGCGCGTCGCATCCTGATCACCGGCGCCAGCATCGCCGGCAACACGGTGGCCTGGTGGCTCGCCCGCAGCGGCTTCGACGTGACCGTCGTCGAGCGCGCGCCCGCCTTCCGGGACGGTGGGCAGAACGTCGATGTGCGCGGCGTCGGTCGCACGGTGCTGCGCCGGATGGGTCTGGAACGGGCCGCCCTCGCCAGCGGCACCGGCGAGGAGGGCACGGCCTGGATCGACGGCCGGGGACGGGTCGCCGCGCGGTTCGACGTCGCCGGGGCTGAGGGTGATGGCCCGACCGCCGAGATGGAGATCCTGCGCGGCGACCTGGCGCGCCTTCTCTACGAGCCGGCCCGGGAGCGGGCCCGCTACCGCTTCGGCGACCGTGTGGCCCGCCTCGCGGAGGACGGGGACGCGGTCGCCGTCACCTTCGCGGGCGGCGAGACGGAACGCTACGACGCGGTGGTCGTGGCGGAGGGCGTCGGCTCATCGACCCGCGAGCTCGTCTTTCCCGGAGAGAACGCGCCGCGCTGGATGGATCTGACCATCGCGTACTTCACGATTCCCAGAATCCCCGGCGACGACCGGATGTGGCGCTGGTTCAACGCCACGGGCGGCCGCAGCATCTCGCTGCGGCCGGACCGACACGGCACGACGCGCGCGATGCTGACGCTCCGTCAGCCGCCCGGCGGCGAGCAGGACTGGGATATCGCTCGCCAGAAGGCGTTCCTGCGGGCGCGGTTCGCCGGCGCCGGGTGGCAGGCCGGGCGCGTCGTGGCGGGCCTGGACGCGACGGACGATTTCTACCTCGACGTCCTGCGCCAGGTGAGGATGAAGCGCTGGTCGTCTGAACGCGTCGTGCTCACAGGCGACGCGGCCTGGTGCGCGACGCCCCTCGCGGGCATCGGCACGACGCTGGCCGTCACCGGCGCCTGCGTGCTGGCCGGTGAGCTGGCGCGCGCCGACACGGTCGCGGCGGGCTTTGCGGCTTACGAGCGGGTCATGCGCCCGTATGTCGAGAGGGCGCAGGGTGTCCCGAAGCTCGCGCCGAAGCTCATGAACCCGCGCACGCGGATCGGCATCCGTCTCCTTCACGCGGCCCTGAACGTCGCGAGCAGGCCCGCCGTTCGCCGCGTCACCGCGAAGCTGTTCGATGGGCGCTCCGAGGAGCCCGATGTCTCCGCTTACGTCGGTCGATCGGCCTGAATCGGCTCCTCGGCACACACGCTCCGGGCGGTTCCACATGGAGCGCTCGGATCGCCACGGCTCGGTTCACTGCGGGGTCTGATCTTGGCTCAGGAACGACGGCGTCCGTTGTCGGGGCAGCCTCTCCCGACAAGACCGGCTGTGCCGGCGGGGGAAAGTCCTCCCTAGAATTGTGAGATCAATGTCTGTTGTTTCATGAATCGGATCCCTGTCGGGTCTCGACGCGCGCGAGCATGTCGAGGGCATCACCGATCGCGGCGAACTCCGCGGTGTTGTCGAAGATGCACCACGCGCGTCGGCCGAGGGCCTTGTGCGCTCCGAGGCGCTCGGCCATCCGGGACAGGACGCGCGGTTCGTACGCCGAGTAGTACATGCGCGGCGAGCCGTGGAGCCGATAGTAGACGAGGTCCGGCCAGCCACCGGGCATGCCGGCGTTCCGGACCGGCGCGGGGTCGGCCGCGACACGGGCGATCGCGAGGCCGACGAGCAGGCGGTCGACATCTTCTGTGAACCACGTGGCGTGGCGCGGCTCGCAGACGATGTCGCCCGGGAAGCGCCGCCGGAATTCCGATAGGAAGGTCGCCGCGGACGGGCTGTCGAAGGCCAGACTCGGTGGGAGCTGGAGCAGCAGCGGCCCGAGTTTTGTCCCGAGGCCCGTGACCTCCCCGAGGAAGCGCTCGAGGGGCTCATCCACGCCGATGAGGCGCCGCTCGTGCGTGACCGATCGCGGCACCTTCACGGCGAAGCGGAACCCGTCCGGCACCGCCGCAGCCCATCTCGCGTAGGTCGTCGCCCGATGGGGCCGATAGAAGGCGGTGTTGATCTCGACCGCGGAAAAGCGCTGTCCGTACCGCTCCAGATGGCTGCCCGCCTCTGGGAACTGCGGCGCGTAGGCCTTGGGCAGGCTCCAGCCCGCGGTTCCGACGGCGATGGCGTCTGATGGATGCATGGAATACCGCTCGGGGCCGAAGCCATGCCGGCCCGACCGGCGATCGGTAGACCGGGATCTGCGCGCATGCGAGCGCTCGACGAGGTGTTCGACCGTCTCCCGCAATCCGCGTTCCGGCGACGCTTCCGGCTGGCGATCGCCGATCGGGTCTACCTGCGGGAGAAGGGGCTCCCGGCGGTCTTGGACCACGCGCGGGACTTCGTGCGGCGACGCCTCGCGTCCGCCGAGCCGAGGAACGACGGCAAGCAGACGCCCTTTCGCGGTCATCCCGTCTTCACGGCGCAGCACGCGACGGCAACCTGCTGCCGCGGTTGCCTGGCCAAGTGGCACGCGATCCCCGCCGGCCGGGCATTGACCGCCGTCGAGCAGGCCCACGTGGTCGCCGCGATCGCGCGCTGGCTGCGCTCCGAGGACCCCGAGGCCGCCTGAAGCGCGCGCCAGGCCGGGCGGCCGGCGCCACCGAGACGGGGCAAAGTCGGCGTCGCGGACGAACGCCGCGATCCGGTCACTCCCGCCGGGGCGCTTCAGGCCCGGCGGCGTGCCGCTGCCGGTCGCGGCGTCCGGGCCACACGGCCCCGCCGCTTCTCCCGCTCCGCGGGCCGCTTGGCCTTTGCCCCTCCGGCGTTCGCCTCGTCCCTCCCCTGCCCTGGCCGCGCGGCGTGCGCGTCGAGGAAGCGCCGGCACGCGTCGAAGTCCGTCTCCGCGTCCGGCGGGCACGGGATGCCGCGCTGCTGGGCGAGGCTGCGCGCGTAGCCGACCATCGCCGCGCTCGGGCTCCGCCGGCCGTCTGCGCGGCCGGCGTCGTCCTCCTGCCCGGCACGCGGCCCGGCATGGGTGTCGAGGAACGCGTGGCAGACGCTGATGCTGCTCCTGCAGCCACGCGGCAGCGTCACGCCCTTCCGCTCGGAAAGGCTCACGGCGAACGCCACCATGGCCGGCGTCGGCGGCCGCTGGTCGCCCTGACCGGCCGGGATCAGGCTCGGATCGAGGCTGACGGTCGGCGCCTGCGCGATCGCGGCGATCAGGTCGTCGAGGCGGGCGCGGGTACGCTGGCGGAAGGCGGTCGCGCGCGCGACCGCCTCGGCGCGCGTGGCCGCCCGTCCGATCTCGGCGAGCTCCGCCTCGAACATGGCGCGCCCGACCGGATCTCCGTAGGCCGGGAACACGCTGCGCACCGCGCGGACGAAGGTCAGGCCGACCTCGGTGACCTCGATGGCCGGATCCTTGCCGGTAGACAGCGTGATGTAGCGGCTCTTCAGGAGCTTGGGCAGGATCGTGTCGCGCGTCGCGGCCGTGCCCAGACCCTTCGGCTCGTTCGGGTTGGCGGGGTTTTCCAGGGCGCGCTTGGCGGCCGGATCGTCCACTTGGTCGATCAGCCGGCCCATCACCACCGGCAATTCGCCTCGGGTGATCCGCCGCGGCGGCTCGGACTTCGCGGTAGCGATCTCCGCCGTCGCGGCGGAGGCGCCTTCGCCGTCGGTCACGAGCGGCAGGCGGGTGGCGGTGGCTTCCGCCTCGCGCTTGGTCTTGCCGGGCACGGCATCCGCTTCGAGCTCGGCCTCGCTGCCGTAGAGCGCGCGCCAGCCCGGCACGCGCACGACGCTGCCGGAGACGGCGAACCGCCTCACGCCCAGCGGTGTCGCGACATCCGCCGTGACGCTCGTGCGCGCGTCGACCCCGTCGGGCAGGTGCGCGGCGAGATAGGCCTTCGCCACGAGTTCCCACAAGCGGAACTGATCGGTGCTGAGACGGCCGCGCTCGGGCGCCTTGCGCAGGGGCACGATGGCGTGGTGCTCGCCCGGATCCACGACGTAGTGGCCCTTCAGGCCGCGACGGATCAGCGGCGCAGCGTCGCGCGGAACGACTGTGCTCAGGTCGCTCAGGACGGTCGTGACGGCCGCGATGATCGCGGCGGCATCGCCGGCCTGGCCCTCGGGCAGGTGCTCCGACTCCGTGCGCGGGTAGCTGAGGTACCCCTGATCGTAGAGGTCCTGAGCGATGCCGGCCGTGTGCTGCGGGTCCCAGCCGAACCGCTTGGCGCAGCGTCGCGCCAGGGTGTCCTTCGAGAACAGCCGGGGCGGCGCGCGCCGGACATCCCTGTGCGCGACCGCCAGAGGGCCCGACCACGTCGCCGCGGCGGACCGGATCGTCTCAGCGATCGCCGCATCGAGGATCCGCTCCTTCGGGGCATGCCAGAGGGTGATCTCCGCGCCTGCATGGGTCCTAAGGTGCAGCGCGACCTTGAAGAAGTCCTGCGGCACGAAGGACCGGATCCGCTCCTCCAGGTCCGCCAGGATGGCGAGGGTCGGCGTCTGCACGCCGCCGAAGCGCCAGGGCTCCCGGAAGGCGGGCGGGCGCAGGCGCAGCGAGATCGCCCGCGTGCCGTTCAGGCCGAGATGATAGTCCTCGTACTGCCGGCAGAGCGCCTCGAGATAGGCGGCGTAGTCGCGCTCGCCCGAGTCGGGATCCTTGGACAGGGCCGCGAAGGCGCGTCGGATCGAGACCTCGTCGAGCGCGCCGAGCTTGAGCCGGTCGACCCGGCCGTTCCAGCCGAGATGCTCGAGCACTTCCCACGCGATCATCGAGCCCTCGCGACCCGGATCCGTGGCGATGATCACGCGGTCCACGCCGCTCAGCGCCTGCCGGATCGCGGCGATCTTCGGTGCGTGCGACTGCCCGGACCGGTTCGTGCCGTAGCCGACCGGGATCGTGGGAAGGACGATCGGGAGGAGGTCGAAGCGCCAGGGCTTCCACTCGGGCCGGATGCTGCCCGGCTCCTCGGCCGACAGCAGGTGTCCCTCGGCGGCCACGCAGACCGTGCTCGGCGAGCGGAAGAAGCGCTGCAACTGGCGCATCGCCGAGGGCTTCTCGAAGAAGAACAGCGTGCGACCGGAGCTCGGAGATGACATGTCGCTGACCGCTCCGGCTGTCGCCGCGCCTGACCCAGGGTTCACATTTTGTTCCAGACGGGCTCGGGACGCAACTGGCGCCTCGAGAGGATAAGCCGTCGCAGAAGCCGGCGGCGTGTCGCCCTCCCCAGGCACACCGGCCGGCGCCGCGATGCTGGAGCGGCGCTCGTACCCGTGCTCCGGGCTCGCCCGCGGCGGCGACCCGGAATGCCTCCGTGGCCGGATCCCCGCCTGTGGCTGGCGCGCCGCCGTCGACCCGCGCACCGTCCTCCGAAGGCTCCGGGCACGCGCTCGCGCGCTGAGGGTTGCCCGCCCCAAGTGTCTGCCGAGACCAGCAAGCCTTCAGCGGGCGCGGCACCGAGGCCCGGTCGCGGGCCTAGCCGGCCGCGTGCGCCGAGCCGGGCTTGTTGCCGTGAATGAGGTCCCGACCCGCGTAGATGCCGCCCACGACCTGCAGATCGAGACGCTCCGCATCGCGGCGCCGGACCTCCGCCAGGATCGCGCTGGCCGCTTCCGGTTCGGCTCCGGTCGTCAGGAGCGCCTGCTCGCCGAGGAGCAGAGCCGACTCGACCGTCTCGCGGATCTGGTAGGCCACGCCCGCCTGGATCAGCTCGACCGCGTGTTCGCGATCCCGGGCGCGCGCCAGCACGGGCACCAGGGGGAACTCCGCCTTGGCGATCTCCGCCACGCGTCTGGCCATCGCGGTGTCGTCGACGCAGATCAGGATCGCCCGCGCCGTCGCGGCGCCGGCCGCGTGCAGAATGTCGAGGCGGGTGCCGTCACCGTAATAGACCTTGAAGCCGAATCCCTCGGCGAGACGGATGTTGCTCGGGTTCGTGTCGATGATCGAGACCGAGCAGCCCTGCGCGATGAGCGGCTGACTGGCGATCTGGCCGAAGCGGCCGAACCCGACGATCAGGGCGCTGCCCACGAGGTCCTCGGGCGCCTCGACGCCGTCGATGGACGGGACGGCCTTGGGACCGAGACGATCGAAGGCGACGACCATCAGCGGCGTGATCGCCATCGACAGGATGATGGTGGCTGTCAGGACGGCGTTGGTCGTGCCGTCGATGATGCCCGCGCTCGCGGCGGCCGCGTACAGCACGAAGGCGAACTCGCCGCCCTGCGCCATCAGGGCCGCGCGTTCCAGCGACTCGGCGTGCGAGGCGCGCAGCACCCGGGCCACGCCGTAGATGAGCAGGCCCTTCACGGTCATGTAGGCGGCGACGCCCGCCAGGATCAGGCCGGCATTCGCGGCGATCACCGTCAGGTCGAGGGACATCCCGACCCCGAGGAAGAACAGGCCGAGCAGGATGCCGCGGAACGGCTCGACATCGGCCTCCAGCTGGTGGCGGAAGCTCGACTCCGAGAGCAGGACGCCGGCCAGGAAGGCACCCATCGCCATCGAGAGGCCGCCGAGCTGCATCGCGAGGGCCGAGCCGAGCACGACGAGGAGGGCCGCGGCCGTCATGACCTCGCGCGCCTTGGCGGCGGCGAGGAGGCGGAACAGCGGGTTGAGCAGCCAGCGCCCCGCGGCGACGAGCGCGCAGACCGAGAGCAGGGCGATGGCGACCGTGACCGCGCGCTCCGTCGCGCTCGCGGCGCTCCCGCCCGGCGCCAGAAGCGCGACGGCGGCGAGGAGCGGCACGATGGCGAGATCCTCCAGCAGCAGGATCGCCACGATGCGCTGACCCTTCGGCGTCGAGAGCGCGCCGCGCTCCTCCAGGAGCTGCATGACGATCGCGGTCGAGGTCAGCACGAAGCCGGTCCCGGCCACGAAGGCGACGGTGATCGAGAAGCCGAGGGCGAGTCCGACCAGGGTGAGGGCGGCGATGCAGGCCCCCACCTGGGCCAGGCCGAGCCCGAAGATCGCGCGGCGCATGCCCCAGAGCCGGGACGGCTCCATCTCCAGCCCGATGATGAAGAGGAACATCACGACGCCGAGCTCCGCCACGTGGAGGATGGCGTGGGCGTCCGTGAACAGGCCGAGCCCGAAGGGCCCGATCGCCAGTCCTGCCAGGAGGTAGCCGAGGACCGATCCGAGGCCGAGCCGCTTGAACAGCGGGACGGCGATGACGCCGGCCGCCAGGAGGGAGACGACCTGGACGAGTTCGCTCGCGGCACCGGATGCTTCGACAGCCATGGCGGGGTCCTTCCGTGGGTGCACTGGCGCCCCGCGGCCCGTGCAGGGCACCGACGTCGCGCCGATGGATCCATCTTGAGCGAAGCACGCGCAATCAGAAATGGAAACTATCGAAACGGATCGTTTCCATGAGCACTCATCGTGCGGCCTGCTCTGACGCGCGATCCGGAGCGTGGCTCCTCGTCCGGATCACGGAGGGGTGTGCTGAGAGGCTGGCGCGGCGACGGGTCTCTGCGCGCGGGGGCTCTGCCGGATCCGGGAGCGGTGTCCGCACACGCGGACGACCGCGCCCGTCAGCGTCCGGCGGTCGACGAAGAGGGGCGATTGACAGCCGATTTCTGGCGCCCTATACGGCGCCTCCCGACGCGGTGCCCGGCCAGGGCGGGCCGCACGGACGGACTTCCACTGAAGACTGCAAGCAACGGTCGGCGAACGCCGAATAGTTTTTTGTTGATCTTCAAATGGCACTTGTGTAAACAGGCGCCGTTCTTTGACAAGTGAATACGGGAAAGAGAAGCGTGGACGGCGCTTGTCCTTGCGGGTCCGGCGAGAGCCGGATCAACGAGAGAAGCGAGCTGTCTAACGCTTCGGAAGCTCACACATCCGGGCAGTGATGCCGGGATGATTGTGAGCCTCTGTCAAGTAGTTGTGATCAGCTTAGATCAATCTCTTCAACGTGAGAGTTTGATCCTGGCTCAGAGCGAACGCTGGCGGCAGGCTTAACACATGCAAGTCGAGCGGGCCCTTCGGGGTCAGCGGCGGACGGGTGAGTAACGCGTGGGAACGTGCCTTCTGGTTCGGAATAACCCTGGGAAACTAGGGCTAATACCGGATACGCCCTTATGGGGAAAGGTTTACTGCCGGAAGATCGGCCCGCGTCTGATTAGCTAGTTGGTGGGGTAACGGCCTACCAAGGCGACGATCAGTAGCTGGTCTGAGAGGATGATCAGCCACACTGGGACTGAGACACGGCCCAGACTCCTACGGGA
>NZ_FNWP01000040.1:0-27621 GCF_900108435.1 Methylobacterium sp. 275MFSha3.1
TACGCGGCGGAGTGCGCGCTGGACCGGGGCGAGCCGGCCCGGATCAGCCTGACGCCGGCGACCTGGGCGACGATCGTGTCGGTGAACCGGCGGGTCAACAAGGCGATCGAGCCGATGACCGACCAGGACCACCTGCACGTGGCCGACCGCTGGGACCTGGCCGAGGACGGCATCGGCGACTGCGAGGACTTCCAGCTGCTCAAGCGCCACATGCTGGCCGAGGCCGGCCTGCCGCGGCGGGCGATGCGCATGACCGTGGTGATCGACGAGAAGGGCGAGGGCCACGCCGTGCTGACCCTGATCACCGACCGGGGCGACCTGGTGCTCGACAACAAGACCAGCGCGATCCTGCCCTGGCACAAGACCGGCTACGTGTTCATCAAGCGCGAGAGCCAGGACGCCGTCGCCTGGGTCTCCCTCGGCGGCGTCACCTCCCCGGTCACCACCGCAAACCGGTGAACAAGCCACGCGGCGAGCAGTAGAACCTCGGCCGCGCGCGCCGCTCTTTAACGGATCGCTAACCCTGCGGCGCCACTCTGTCGGGTGACGGAGTGCCTTAACGATGCCGCGAGCCCGCCACGTGACGCCGGTCCCGCTTCTGGCGGTCGTCCTCGTCGCCGCCGCCTGCGGCACCGCCCGGGCCGCGAGCGAGACCGAAGCCCGCCACGCCGCGTGGCGCGACTGCGTCAGCCGCAACTTCCGGATCCAGGCCGCACTGACGGACCGGGATCTCGCCGCCGACGCCGCCTTCCGGGCCTGCCGGACCGCCGAGGACGCCTATCTCGCGACCCTCGCGGCCTCGCCGCTGCTCGACGACGAGGATGTCGGGCGCGCCCGGCCGCTCCTCGCCGGCCGGATGCGCGCTTGGCTGGTCGGCAACCGCGGCTGACGTCGGCGATTCCCGGCAGCGGCCATCGGGAAAGGACGTTTCCGCCAAGTGCGTGAGGTCGGCCAGCAAGGCAGCGTCGCGGAGGCCTGTCCGCCTATGCCTTCAGGCGCGCCTTGATCCGCCGGGTCAGCCCGTCGCGGACGTCGCGGTAGGCGTCGAGGCGCTGCTCGCGCGAGGCGTCCTGCAGCAGCGTCGGGTCGGGGGTCGGCCAGTACTCGACATCGGCCGCGAGGGTGTGCGTCAGGTCCAGTGCCCGGTGGTGCGCCTCCGGCGCGAGGGTGATGATCAGGTCGAAGTTCAGGCCCTCCCAGTCCTCCAGCTCCTCCACGGTGCGCGGGCGGTGCCGGCTCGCGTCGATGCCGACCTCGTCGAGGGCCGCGACCATGAACGGGTCGGTGGGCTCGCCGGAGCGCACCCCAGCCGACTGCACGTAGGTGGACTTGCCGAAATAGGCGCGGGCGATCGCTTCCGCCGCCACGGAGCGCACGGCGTTGTAGTTGCACATGAACAGGACGGACTGCACCCGCCGCTTCTTCGGGGGCGCGTCGGGAAAAGGCTCGGGAGGAGGCTCGGGAGCGGGCTCAGCCATCGCCGGTCGGCGCGGAGGGCGCCTAACCCTTCCAGTGCAGCGCGAAGATCAGGGTGAACAGGCGGCGCGCCGTGTCGTGGTCGAGGTCGACCTTCCCCTCGAGCCGCTGCTTGAGCGTCTCGGACGCCTCGTTGTGCAGGCCCCGCCGACCCATGTCGATCGCCTCGATCTGCGACGGCGAGGCGGTGCGGATCGCGTTGTAGTAGCTCTCGCAGATCATCTCGTAGTCGCGGATCACCCGCCGGAACGGCGTGAGCGACAGGAGGTGCGTCATCACCGGCTCACCGTCCACCGTGGTGATGGCGAAGGACAGCTTGTTCTCGACGAGTCCGAGCGTGAGCGCGTAGGGGCCCTCCCGCCCGGGGATGGTGAAGGAATTGTCCTCCAGGATGTCGAACAGGGCGATCGCCCGTTCGTGCTCCTGATCCGGATTGCCGCGGGCGATGGACCCCTCGTCCAGGCTCACCTTCGCGAGGCGGTTCGGCCCGCGCTGCTTCTCCGCCATCCCCAAAACCTCACAGGTTCAACCGGATCGCGACGGAGCGGGCATGCCCCTCCAGGCCCTCGGACCGGCCGAGGTTTATCGCCGCCGGGCCGAGCGCCCGCAAGCTCTCCGGCGTGCAGGCGAGGATCGTCGTCCGCTTCATGAAGTCGAGCACGCCCAGCCCGGACGAGAATCGGGCGGAGCGCGCGGTCGGCAGCACGTGGTTGGGGCCGCCGACATAGTCGCCGATCGCCTCCGGCGTGTGCGAGCCCAGGAAGATCGCGCCGGCATTGCGGACCTTGGCGGCGAGCGCCTCCGCGTCCTGCGTCTCGATCTCCAGGTGTTCGGGGGCGAGGCGGTCGACCAGGGGCACGGCCTCGTCGAAGGTGCGGACCCGGATGACGGCGCCGTAATCGCGCCAGCTCGCCCGGGCGATCTCCTGACGGGGCAGGGTGGTGAGGGCGCGCTCGACCGCCGCCTCGACGGCGCCGGCGAGTTCGGCGCTGTCGGTAATCAGGATCGCCTGGGCGGCCACGTCGTGCTCGGCCTGGGCCAGGAGGTCGGCGGCGATCCAGTCGGGGTTGGCGTGGCCGTCCGCCAGGATCAGCACCTCGGAGGGGCCGGCGATCATGTCGATCCCGACCTGGCCGAAGACCCGGCGCTTGGCCGCCGCCACCCAGGCGTTGCCGGGCCCGACGACCTTGGCCACGGGGGCGATCGTGGCGGTCCCGTAGGCGAGGGCCGTGACCGCCTGGGCGCCGCCCACCCGGTAGACCTCGTGGACGCCGGAGAGCTGCGCGGCGGCCAGGACCAGCGGGTTCATCTGGCCGTCCGGGGTGGGCACCACCATCACGAGGCGCGGCACCCCGGCGACGCGCGCCGGCAGCGCGTTCATCAGCACCGAGGAGGGATAGCTCGCGGTGCCGCCCGGGACGTAGAGGCCGACCGATTCCAGCGCGGTCCAGCGCCAGCCGGCCGTGACGCCGAGGGCGTCGGTGGCCCGGTGATCCGCGGGCCGCTGCGCCCGGTGGAAGCTCTCGATCCGCTCGGCGGCGAGGCGCAGGGCCTCCAGCGAGTCCGACGGGCAGGCCGCGACGGCCGCTTCGATCTCCGCGTCCGTGACCCGCAGCTGCGCTGCAGAGAAATCGGCGCCGAGCCGGTCGAACCGCCGGGTGAAATCGACCAGCGCCTCGTCCCCGCGGGCGACGACGTCGGCGATGATGCCGCGCACCGCCTCGTCCACGTCCTCGGCGATCTCGCGCTTCACCGTGAGGAGGCGCGCGAAGGCGGCGGCAAAATTCGGATCGCTGCTGTCGAGCCGGACCATCGGGAAGCCTTCTGTCTCGCGTCAGGCCACCGAGCCGGCGGCCGTATCGGTGTCGATGTCGTGCCCGGGACGGTTCGCCGATTCCCAGACCGGGCCGAGATCCTTCATCCGGACCTCGATGCACTCGACCTCCAGCCGCAGAGCCGCGCCGCCGGAGAAGACGAGGTCGATGTGCCCGGAGGGCGCGTCCGTCGGCTCGAAGGTGAGGGCGAGCAGGCTCATCGGCGTCGCGTCGTCCGGCTTCAGGCCGCGGCTCTTCACGCCCAGCACGCGCTCGATGTGCAGGCCGGCGAGGCGCCGGCGCGGCGGGGCGCTCGGCGTCCAGTCGAAGCGGCGCACCGCCATGAGGAAGCGGTGCTCGCCGGCGAGGAACGTCAGGTCCTGCGGTCGCAGGATCGCGTCCTGCAGATGGGCCGAGATCACGGTCAGGTCCTCGGTGTCGAGGGCGGCGAGCCTGAGCAGCTCCATGCAGAGGGTCCTCGGGGAATACGGGGCGCGGGTCGGGCGGCGAGGGCCGGTCCGCGGCACGGCGTAGGTAGCGGCGCGGCCCCGTTCGGGCAACGGCTGGTCTGGGGATCGCGATCCCGGCCGGGCACAGGCTCGGGCCAGCGTCGCCGTTTAGACGCGCCGGCGGTCGAGCCGAGGCAGGGTCTCATATGGCGGCACTCACCGAGCGCGCGGTTGTGGCGGTACTGGCCGTCGGACTGCAGGCGGCCGGACCCGCCGTCGCGCAGGTCGGTCCGGACGCGCGGCCCTACATCTTCGGTCGTCCGGCGCCGGATTGGGATCTCTACGCACCGCCGCCGCCCGGCGGGCGTCCGCCGCCTCCGCCCGCGAATGACGGGTATGGCTGGCGTCCGCCCCCGCCGCCAGTCGACGATGCGTACGACAGGCGCGGCCCGCGCTGGCGCGGCGTCTTCGGGCGCCGGTGGGACGACAGCGTCTGCGTGACGGCCCGCGGCACGTGCGGGGTGCGCCCGGGGCCTCCCGACGCGCCCTGCGGCTGCGAGATCCCCGGCTTCGGCTACAGGCGCGGGCAGATCGAGGACTGAGCCTCGGGCGCTGCCGCGCGCCGGCCCGTTCGGACCGAGCGCTGCCGCTCAGGCCCGGACGCGCTCGATCTGCGCGCCGCACCGGCCGAGCTTGGCCTCCAGCGCCTCGAAGCCGCGGTCGAGATGGTAGACCCGGTTGATCTGGGTCTCGCCCTCGGCGGCGAGGCCCGCGATCACCAGGGAGACCGAGGCGCGCAGGTCGGTCGCCATCACGGGGGCGCCCTTCAGCCGGTCCACGCCCTCGACGATGGCGAGGTCGCCCTCGAGGCGGATCTTCGCGCCGAGGCGGGCCAGCTCCTGCACGTGCATGAACCGGTTCTCGAAGATGGTCTCGCGGATGTGCGACTGGCCCTTCGCCAGCGTCATCAGCGCCATGAACTGCGCCTGGAGATCCGTGGGGAAGCCCGGGAACGGGTCGGTGGTGACGTCGACCGCCGCGATGCCGGCGCCGTTGCGGCGCACGCGGATCCCGCCCTCGACCTGCGTGATCTCCGCGCCCGTGGTCGTCAGGACGTCGAGGGCCGAGTGGAGCAGGTCGGCCCGCGTGTCCTTGAGCACGACGTCGCCGCCGGCCATCGCCACCGCCATGGCGTAGGTGCCGGTCTCGATCCGGTCGGGCAGGACCTCGTGGCGGGCGCCGTTCAGGCGGGCCACGCCCTCGATCTCGATGCGCGGCGTGCCGGCGCCGCGGATCTTGGCGCCCATCTTGTTCAGGCACTCCGCGAGGTCGACCACCTCCGGCTCGCGGGCGGCGTTCTCGATCACCGTGGTCCCGTAGGCCAGGGCGGCGGCCATCAGCGCCACGTGCGTGCCGCCCACGGTCACCTTCGGGAAGGCGAACTCGGCCCCACGCAGGCCATTCTTGGTCCTGGCGACGACGTAACCGGCGTCGATCTCGATCTCGGCCCCGAGCTTCTCCAGCGCCATGATCAGCAGGTCCACCGGCCGGGTGCCGATGGCGCAGCCGCCGGGCAGCGAGACCTTGGCCTCACCGAACCGGGCGAGCAGCGGCGCGATCACCCAGAAGCTCGCCCGCATGGTCGAGACCAGCTCGTAGGGCGCCGTGGTGTCGATGACGTTCGAGGCGGTGAGCCGGATCGTCTGGCCCGTCTCGGTGGTCTGACCGGGGCGCTTGCCCACGACCATGTGGTCCACGCCGTGGTTGCCGAGGATCCGCGTCAGCGCGGCGATGTCGGCGAGCCGCGGCACGTTGATCAGCTCCAGCGTCTCGCCGGTGAGCAGGCTCGCGATCATCAGCGGCAGCGCCGCGTTCTTGGCGCCCGAGATCGGGATCACGCCGTTGAGCGGCGCGCCGCCGGTGATGTGGATGCGGTCCATCGTGTGTCCTCGGGCGGCGCACCCGCGAGGGCGCGCGGCCGGCCGTGCTGATCGCGGGCGCGGCAGCGCCCAGGCTTGGCCGTGCCCTATAGACCGGATTTGTCGGAATCAGGACCGTTTCCGTCCGATTCCCGCACGCAGGACTGATCCGCGCCGGGAGACGGTCTTCCTTCGGCCCGCCCGCGGCCCTGCGCCTTCCGGCGGCGCAGGTTCTGGCGCAGCGCGGCCTTGAGGCGCTCCGCCCGCTCGTCCCTGGAGTCCGTCACGGCGCGACCCTTGGTCGCCGCAAGGTCGGGGCCGCGCGGTCCACGCCGGACGAGCCATCTGCGGTCGGAGACATGAGCTGTTGCAGGGGGCGGGAACCAAGTTCGGGTCGGAAGAACGTGCCGGACGCTAGCGGGTTCACGCGGGCCTCTCAACGGATGCAACGCTGCGATGTCGGAACCTTACCTTGAACCAGTTCCAGATCCGCGCGTATCTTGCGGCCCTCACGCGAAGGACTGGACCGAGGCCGGACCTCGATCGCGGGCCTGAGACGCCGCTCACGCGGTGTCGCCCGCGCGGCCGAACACGCGAAGGACGCTCGATGACCGTCACCCGGATGCCCAGCACGATGCTCGCCCAAGCGGGATCGACGCGCGCCGGATCCGGCTACGAGCGCTACTTCCGCGGGGCCCTGGATCAGCTGCACGGGGAACGGCGGTACCGGGTGTTCGCCGACATCGAGCGGATCTCGGGGCGTTTCCCGACCGCCAAGTGGCGCCAGCCGGACGGCAAGACCACCGAGATCACCGTGTGGTGCTCCAACGACTACCTCGGCATGGGCCAGCACAAGGAGGTGGTCGCCGCCATGACCGAGACCGCCGCCCGCTGCGGCGTCGGCGCCGGAGGCACCCGCAACATCGCCGGTAACACCTCGCCGCTGGTCGACCTGGAGCGCGAGCTCGCCGACCTGCACGGCAAGGAGGCCGGTCTCGTCTTCACCTCCGGCTACGTCTCGAACCAGGCCGGCATCTCGACCATCGCCAAGCTGATCCCCGACTGCCTGATCCTGTCGGACGCCTTCAACCACAACTCGATGATCGAGGGCGTGCGCCATTCCGGCTGCGCCAAGACGATCTTCCGCCACAACGACCTCGCCCACCTCGAGGAATTGCTGCGGCAGGCCGGCGACCGGCCCAAGCTGATCGTGTTCGAGTCGGTCTACTCGATGGACGGCGACGTGGCGCCGATCGGCGCGATCTGCGACCTGGCCGAGCGCTACGGCGCGATGACCTACCTCGACGAGGTCCACGCCGTCGGCCTGTACGGCCCGCGCGGCGGCGGCATCGCCGAGCGCGACGGCGTCATGCACCGGGTCGACGTGATCGAGGGGACGCTGGCCAAGGGCTTCGGCTGCGTGGGCGGCTACATCACCGCCTCGGCGGCGATCTGCGACGCGGTGCGCAGCTTCGCGCCGGGCTTCATCTTCACGACGGCGCTGCCGCCGGCGGTGGCTGCGGCGGCGCGGGCGTCGGTGCGCTACCTGAAGCGCTCGAGCGCGGAGCGCGAGGCGCACCAGCGTCAGGCGGCGGCCACGAAGGCGGCGCTGAGCGCGGCGGGGCTTCCGGTCCTGGAGACCGAGACGCACATCGTGCCGGTGATGGTCGGCGATGCCGAGCTGTGCAAGGCGGCGGCGGACCATCTGCTGGAGCACCACGCGATCTACATCCAGCCGATCAATTACCCGACGGTGCCGCGCGGGACCGAGCGGCTGCGGATCACGCCGTCGCCGTTCCACGACGCGGCGCATATCGAGCGCCTCGCCGCGGCGCTGGGCGAGACCTGGCAGGCCCTGGACCTGCCCCGCGCCGGCACCGTCTTCGTCGAGGCCGCGGAGTAGGATCCGCGCCGCCGTCCCGCGCCGGGCCGTGTTGCGGGCGCCCGTCTTTGCGAGCGGAGCGAAGCAACCCAGGGATGCCACATCCGCCGCCGGCCTGCTGCCCTGGATTGCTTCGCTCCGCTCGCAAAGACGGGCGCGGCGGTATGCTGAGGCCGGCCTGACCGCGCCGGCTCCGCGCTGAGGCAGCGGCCCGCAGCGCTTCCATGTCCCGTCCCCATCTCGTCTTTTCCGGCGCCGACCTGTAACGACGGCGCCAATCCTCATCCGCGAAAAGTCCGCCTATGATCTCCTCACCCCTCATGACCGTCATGGTCGATGCCGTGCGCAAGGCCGCGCGCGGCCTGCGCCGCGACTACGGCGAGGTCGAGAACCTGCAGGTCTCGCGCAAAGGTCCGGGCGACTTCGTCTCCGCGGCCGACCGCAAGGCCGAGGAGGTGCTGCGCGACGCCCTGATGAAGGCGCGTCCGGGCTACAGCCTCGTGCTCGAGGAGAACGGGATCATCGAGGGGACCGACAAGAGCCACACCTGGCACATCGATCCCCTCGACGGCACGTCGAACTTCCTGCACGGCGTGCCGCATTTCGCGGTCTCGGTCGGTCTCGAGCGCGAGGGCCAGATCGTGGCCGGCGTGATCTTCGACCCGATCAAGGACGAGCTGTTCGTCGCCGAGCGCGGCAAGGGCGCCTATCTCAACAACCGGCGCCTGCGCGTCTCCGGCCGCCAGGACATGGCGGACGCGCTGGTGGGCTACGGCACGCCCTATCTCGGTCGCGGCAGCCACCCGCGCCTCTTGCGCGAGCTCGGCGCCGTGATGGCGGTGGCCGGCGGGACCCGCCGGATGGGCTCGGCGGCCCTCGACATGGCCTACGTGGCCTGCGGCCGCCTCGACGCCTACTGGGAGCGCGACCTCCAGACCTACGACTTCGCCGCCGGCGTGATCCTGGTGCGCGAGGCGGGCGGCTTCGTGACCTCGGCGGACGGCGCGGCCGAGCCGCTGGCGCCCCGGTCGGTGGCCTGCGGCAACGAGGGGCTTCACCGGGACCTCGTCGCCATCCTCAAGAAGGTCCAGGCGGCCTGAGCCGCCACTGACTGGTCAGGCCGTCGGGCTTCTGCTTTAAGCCCGCGGTTCCCCACGGAAGGCCGAACGCATGGAAGCCCGCCGCCACGTCGCGCTGAAGGAATCGGTCCGCTCGATTCCCGATTACCCGAAGCCGGGGATCATCTTCCGCGACATCACCACGCTGCTGAGCGACCCGCGCGCCTTCCGGCGGGCGGTGGACGCCCTGGTGCATCCCTACGCCGGCGGACAGATCCATCAGGTGGCCGGCATCGAGGCCCGGGGCTTCATCCTCGGCGGGGCCATCGCCCACCAGCTCTCCTGCGGCTTCGTGCCGATCCGCAAGAAGGGCAAGCTGCCCCACAAGACCGTGTCGATGGCCTACGCCCTCGAGTACGGGACCGACGAGATCGAGATCCACGTCGACGCCGTACGGCCCGGCGACAAGGTGCTGCTGGTCGACGACCTGATCGCCACCGGCGGCACCGCGATCGCCGCCGTGAACCTGCTCCAGAAGATCGGCGCCGAGATCGTGGCCGCCTGCTTCGTCATCGACCTGCCCGAGATCGGCGGCGCGCAGCGCCTGCGCGACCTGGGCGTCGAGGTGCGCACCCTCATGCAGTTCGAGGGTCATTGAGCCCCGCGAAACGTTGACTTCGCGGGGCTCATCCGCCATAAGCCCGCCACTCGCGACGTGGCGCCCCGCATGGGCGCCCTTCGTGTTTGCAGACAACCAGGACGCGTGAAGGTCGGGTGCAGCAATAGCTGCCCGCGAGCGCGCCTCGACCTTTGAAGGCTCTGAGCCATGAAGAGAACCTACCAGCCGAGCAAGCTCGTCCGTAAGCGCCGTCACGGTTTCCGTGCGCGCATGGCCACCGCCGGCGGCCGCAAGGTCATCGCGCGCCGTCGCGCCCATGGCCGCAAGCGCCTGTCGGCCTGAGGCCTGATCCTCGCCGGCGCGGACGCTCCGACGCATCCGCGCCACGAGGCAAGTGGTATCGGCCGGGATCGAACCATCGATGGCGACGATCGAGCGGCTCAAGAAACGACCCGACTTCCTGGCGGCGGCCGAGGGGCGTCGCTTCCACACCGAGCGTATGACCGCGCAGGGGCGTCTTCGGAACCCGGACGTTTGCCCCGGCCTCCGTCTCGGCTTCACCATCACGAAGCGTGTCGGCCACGCGACGGAGCGCAACCGCATCCGCCGCCGACTCCGCGCTGCCGTGGGGTTGGTCGCGTCCGATCTGCCGAGCGAGCTCGCTGGCCTTCCGGCCGACATTGTGCTGATCGCCCGCCGCCCCGCCCTCGAAGCCTCCTTCGAGGCCCTCGCCGAGGATCTGCGCCGCGCGATTCCCGCGGTGACCCGCGCGGCCGCGCCCCGCGGGGACAGGTCGCCCGGCCGATCCGGCGGTCGGCGCGCCAAGCCGTCCCCTGACACGGCCACTTCTCAGTCGTCCTCTCTCCCGCACGAAGCCGGCCGCGCCTCCGCGCAGGCGGCCCCACCCGGCGGTGCCGACATCGGCCCGTCGCAGGGGTGCGACAGAGATCCCCGAATCACAGGCGCGCGCAGGTCCTCCGGGACCGGCGACGTTCCTGTTGCCACTCCGAACGCGTGCGGCGGTGTCCCTGATGGGCAATGACAAGACGAACATGTTCGTGGCCATCGGCCTGTCGCTGCTGGTGCTGCTCGGGTGGCAGTACTTCGTGGCCGGCCCGCGCATGGAGCAGCAGCGCCAGATCGAGGCGCAGAACAAGGCCGCGCAGCAGCAGCCCCCGGGCGTGACCCCGGACGGCGTGCCCTCGCCGTCCCCGAAGGAGGGTGGCCCGGCGGCCCCCGCGCCCGGCACGCTGCCGACCGCCCAGGGCGGCCCGGTCTCCCGCGAGGCGGCGCTGGCCCGCTCGCCGCGCGTCCGGATCGAGACCCCGGCGCTCTCCGGCTCGATCGCCCTGAAGGGCGGCCGCGTCGACGACGTCTCGCTCAGGAACTACCACGAGACAATCGACCCCAAGAGCCCCGAGATCGTGCTGTTCTCGCCGGCCGGGACCGAGACGCCCTACTACGCCGAGTTCGGCTGGGTCGGCGCCAATGCCGGTCCGCTGCCGACCAACGACACCCTCTGGACCAGCGACGGCAAGACACTGTCGCCCGGCATGCCCGTGACCCTGACCTGGGACAACGGCGCCGGCCTCGTCTTCAAGCGGATCATCGCTGTCGACGACAAGTACATGTTCACGATCCGCGACGAGGTCGAGAACAAGGGCTCGGGCGCCATCACGCTCTACCCGTACAGCCTCGTCTCCCGCTGGGGTAAGCCGCATACCCAGGGCTACTACGTCCTGCACGAGGGCATGATCGGCTATCTCGGCAACGACGGCCTGCAGGAATTCACCTACGACAAGCTCGCCAAGGAAGGCGCCTACGGCGGTGCCAACACCAAGGGCAAGGCCTGGAGCGGCGTGACCGGCGGCTTCGTCGGCATCACCGACAAGTACTGGGCGGCGGCCGCGATCCCCGATCAGGACGCGCCCTATACCGGCGCCTTCACCGACCGGACCGACGGTGCCACCAACGTCTACCAGGCCAGCGTGCGCGGCGATGCCGTGAGTCTCGCGGCGGGCGCCTCGGCGACCGCGACGCAGCGGCTGTTCGCCGGCGCCAAGGAAGTCAACGTCATCAACAACTACGAGAAGGACCTCGGCATCAAGCACTTCGATCTGATGATCGATTGGGGCTGGTTCTTCTTCATCACCAAGCCGATGTTCCGGGCGCTAGACTTCTTCTACCACCTGTTCGGCAATTTCGGCGTCTCGATCCTGGTGGTGACCTTCTGCCTGAAGCTGCTGTTCCTGCCGATCGCGAACCGGTCCTACGTCTCCATGGCCAAGATGAAGGCCGTGCAGCCGGAGATGGCCGCCATCCGCGAGCGGTACAAGGACGACCGCATGAAGCAGCAGCAGGCCACGATGGAGCTGTACAAGAAGGAGAAGATCAATCCGGTCGCCGGCTGCTGGCCGGTGCTGATCCAGATTCCGGTCTTCTTCGCGCTCTACAAGGTCCTGTTCATCACCATCGAGATGCGCCACGCGCCGTTCTTCGGCTGGATCCGCGACCTCGCGGCGCCGGATCCGACGAGCATCGTGAACCTGTTCGGCCTGCTGCCGTTCCCGGCACCCGACTTCGTGCACCTGGGCGTCTGGCCGATCATCATGGGCATCACGATGTTCGTGCAGATGAAGATGAATCCCGCGCCGCCGGACCCGGTCCAGGCGCAGATCTTCACCTTCATGCCGATCGTGTTCACCTTCATGCTGGGCTCGTTCCCCGCCGGCCTGGTGATCTACTGGGCCTGGAACAACACCCTGTCGGTGATCCAGCAATACGTCATCATGCGCCGTAACGGCGTGAAGGTGGAGCTGTGGGACAACCTCCGCACAACGTTCAAGCGCGGCGGCACCAAGGCGGCCGCCACCAAGAGCTGACGGGCGAGACGCCGTGAGCGAGACCAACGACGACGCGGCCGACCTCCTCGAGGCCGGCCGCCTTCTCTTCGCCGGCCCGGCCGACTTCTACGCGGCCGCCCAGATCCTCGACCGGCTGCCGCCCATGGAGGGCGTCGAGATCGCCTTCGCGGGGCGTTCGAATGTCGGCAAGTCGAGCCTGATCAACGCGCTCACCGGGCGCAACACCCTGGCGCGGACCTCGCACACGCCGGGGCGGACGCAGCAGCTCAACTTCTTCCGGATCGGCGAGCGCCTGTCGCTGGTCGACATGCCCGGCTACGGCTACGCCGCCGTCGAGAAGGCCAAGGTCGAGGCGTGGACCCGGCTGATCCACGCCTACCTCAAGGGCCGCGCCAACCTCGCCCGGGTGTTCATGCTGATCGACGCCCGGCACGGCTTCAAGTCGATCGACACCGACGTCCTCGACGGCCTCGACAAGGCCGCGGTGAGCTATCAGGTCGTGCTGACGAAGGGCGATTCCCTCAAGAAGGGCGAGGTCGCGAGCCGCATCGCCGGGATCGAGGCGGGGCTCGCCAAGCGGCCGGCCGCCTACCCGCAGGTGATCCTCACCTCGAGCCGGGACGATTCCGGCGTGCCGGATCTGCGGGCGGCCATCGCCAAGCTCCTGGCGGAGCGCGGCGCGTGAGACTCGCGGGTGTCGACCGCGCGCTCGCGGCGCTCGCCGCCCTGGCCGGGCTGCTCGGCGTCGCGCTGAGCGCCGCCGCGGCGCACATCCCCGGGGCGGACTCGCTGAAGACGGCGGCGCAGTTCCTGCTGTTCCACGCCCCCGCCATCCTGGCGCTGGTCGGTCTGGGGGCCGCGGGCCTCGTCCGGGCCGGTCTCGCGCGCCTCGCGGCCGGGCTGCTGGTCGCCGGCCTGATCCTGTTCTGCGGCGACCTCTCGGTGCGCGCGTGGCTCCAGCACGCGCTCTTCCCGATGGCGGCGCCCACCGGCGGCTTCGCCCTGATGGGCGGCTGGCTCGCCGGGATCCTCTGCGCGCTGGTGCCCGCGCGACGCGGGGTCTGACAGGTCCGGCCGGCGGCCCGCCGGCCAGCGTCTTCGCTCCGCTCGCAAAGACGGCGCCGTCGCGCCCTATGATGCTCTCACCTGCAGGAATTCCAGGGCCGGCCCCTGCGCGTCCGAGAAGATCCCGGCGGTCAGCGCGCCGCCGTAGACGGCCGCGGTGTCGAGGTTGGTGCGGAACCGGCGCACTTCCGGGCGCCCGCTCCGCTGCGGCGTGTGGCCGTGGACCACGTGCCGTCCGAAATCGTGGTCGCCCTCGAGGAACGGCTCGCGGATCCAGAGGCGATCATGCGCGTCCGAGCCGAGGGCGTCTGTGCCGGGCCGCAGCCCGGCATGCACGTACCAGTGGGCGCCGTCACCGTGCAGCGTCGGGAGCGCCTCGATCCAGTCGAGGGTGTCCCGAGGCAGGCCGGCAGGATCCCGCGCGCCGAACGAATCGAGCGTCGCCTCGCCGCCGTTGAACATCCAGTGCGCGGCCGCGCTCTCCGTCTGGAGTGCGTCGAGCAGCATCCGCTCGTGATTGCCCATCAGGCAGACGACGCGCTCCGGCTCGGCCCAGTTCAGGCGGCTCACGGTGCGAAGCACCGCGGCGCTGTCCGGGCCGCGGTCGATGTAGTCCCCGAGGAAGACCAGCCGGTGGGGACGGTCATCCGCGTGGTCGGCGATCCGCTCCAGCAGCGCGTCGAGGAAGGCCGCGCAGCCGTGGACGTCGCCGATCGCGTAGGTGAGGGGGCCGGAATCCATGCGCCATCGTCCACCGCGGCGCCGCGCTCCGCAAGGCCGCGCTGAGCGATGCGCTACGCCGCGAGGGCGCGCATCTCCGCGATGAGGTCCGACTTGCCCTCGAAGCCGATGCCCGGCAGGTCCGGCATGGTGATGTGACCGTCCTCGACCCGCACCCCGTCGGGGAAGCCGCCGTAGGGCTGGAACAGGTCCGGGTAGCTCTCGTTGCCGCCGAGGCCCAGCCCGGCCGCGATGTTGAGCGACATCTGGTGCCCGCCATGCGGGATGCAGCGGGCGGGCGACCAGCCGAACTCGGCCAGCACGTCGAGGGTGCGCAGGTACTCCACGAGCCCGTACGACAGCGCGCAGTCGAACTGCAGCCAGTCGCGGTCGGGCCGCATGTTGCCGTAGCGCAGGAGATTGCGCGCGTCCTGGTGCGAGAACAGGTTCTCGCCGGTGGCCATCGGCCCGGGATAGTAGGGCGCGAGCGCCGCTTGGAGCCCGTAGTCGAGCGGGTCGCCCGCCTCCTCGTACCAGAACAGCGGGTACTGCCGCAGCATCCGGGCGTACGCGATGGCGGTCTCGAGATCGAAGCGGCCGTTGGCGTCCACCGCGAGCCGGCCCCGTCCGTCGATCTCGGCGAGCACGGCCTCGATCCGGCGCCGGTCCTCTTCGAGCGGTGCGCCGCCGATCTTCATCTTCACGACGGTGTAGCCGCGATCGAGATAGCCGCGCATCTCGGCGCGGAGGGCGGAATCGTCCTTGCCGGGATAGTAGTAGCCGCCGGCCGCGTAGACGAAGACCCGCGGGTCGGCGGCGACGCCCTTCCGCTCGGCGAGCATCCGGAACAGTGGCTTCCCGGCGATCTTCGCCGCCGCGTCCCAGATCGCCATGTCGAGGGTGCCCACCGCCACCGAGCGCTCGCCGTGGCCACCGGGCTTCTCGTTGCGCATCATCGCGGCCCAGACCCGGTGCGGATCGAGGTTGTCGCCCGCATCGACGAGGAGGCTGTCCCGGTCGGCCTCCAGGATCCGGTCGCGGAAGCGCTCGCGGATCAGGCCGCCCTGGCCGTAGCGGCCGTTGGAGTTGAAGCCGTAGCCGACGACACGCCGGCCGTCGCGGACCACGTCGGTGACCACCGCGACGAGGCTCGTGGTCATCTTCGAGAAGTCGATGTAGGCGTTGCGGATCGGCGATGCGATCGGCTTGGTGACCTCGCGGACGTCGACGATGCGCATGGCTCACTCTCCCCGGTACGTCCCGGTGCCATAGCGTCGGCGGCCCCCGGTCAGCCAATGCCGTTTCCGGAGCGCGCGATGCGCGGGCGGCATCGGCCCCGTCCTGTCGGAGAGGCGCTATGGATCTGGACTGGGTGCGGGACTTCCTCGCGCTCGCCGAGCACCGGACCTTCTCGCGGGCCGCCGAGGTCCGGCACGTGACGCAGCCGGCCTTCAGCCGACGGATCCGCGCGCTCGAGGCGTGGCTCGGGACGCCCCTGTTCCTGCGGAGCGCGCAAGGGGCGCACCTGACCGCCGCCGGAACGGGCTTCCGCCCGCACGCCGAGGAGTTGATGCGGGGCCTGGACCGGGCGTGCCGCGAGGCGCGGGCCGCGGGCGCGCGCGCGGATGCGAACCTCGCGATCGCGGCCACGCACGCGCTGTCGTTCACGTTCTTTCCCGGCTGGATCCGCCGGCACGCACCCTTCGAGACGCTGGGCGCCCTCAACCTGATCTCGGACAGCATGGCGGCCTGCGAGGCGATCTTGCTGGCCGGCGAGGTGCAACTCCTCCTGTGCCACCACCGCGCGGACCTCCCCACGCCCCTGGACGATGGCCGCTGCGAGTCGGTCCGCGTCGGCGCGGACAGCCTCGTGCCGCTCTGCGCACCGACGTCCGAAGGGGCGCCGCTCTGGCCCCTGAGTGGTGCGGTCCGCTACCTCGCCTACGGCGAGGCCTCGGGGCTCGGCCGGATCCTGGCGGCGAGCGGGGCGGCGGCCGGCCACGAGCCGGCCTTCACGTCGCACCTCGCGGCGACGCTGATGACCATGGCCCAGGGGGGCGACGGTGTCGCGTGGCTCCCGGTGACGCTCGCGGAGGCGGCGATCGCCCGCGGACAGCTCGTGCGGGCAGGCCCGGAGGAGCTGGACGTTCCGGTGGAGATCCGGCTGTTTCGGACGCGCGAGGGCCGAGGCGGTGCGGCCGATGCCCTGTGGTGGCGCCTGCAGGCGACCGAGGGCGCCCGGCCGGATCAGGCCTTCGCCACCCGGGCGTAGCGGCCGTCGTAGCGACCGGCCCGGATCTGCTCCAGGACCTCCGCCTCGCGGGCCGCCTGCGCCCGCACGGCGTCGAGCAGGGCGGCCGCGTCGCCGGGCGGGAACGACACGACGCCGTCGGCGTCGCCGACCACCACGTCCCCCGGGCTCACCGTCCAGCCGCCGACGCAGACCGGCACGTTGATCGCGCCGGGGCCCGTCTTGAACGGCCCCCGCGGCGTCGCGTCGCGGGCGTAGCAGGGAAAGTCCGCGCCCGCGAACGCCGCCGTGTCGCGCACGGCGCCGTCGATCACGAAGCCGGCCACGCCCCGGCTCTCGGCGATGGCCTTCATGATGTCGCCCACCAGCGCGCGGCTCGTGTCGCCGGCGCCGTCGACCACGATCACGTCGCCGGGGCGGACCTCTTCCAGAGCCTGATGGATGGCCAGGTTGTCGCCGCTCCGGACGCGGACCGTGAAGGCCGTTCCCACGAGCGCCCCGCCGCGATGGAACGGGCGCAGGCCGGCCAGGACCGGCATCCGCGCCAGGCAGTCGCTGATCGTGGCCGTCGAGACATCGCGGAAGGCCGCCAGCACGGCCGGGTCGACGGCGGGGGGCGGCGGATTGCGGGTGATGGCGGACATCGGCCTCGACGTCTCCCTGGCGTCAGCGCCCCCGCGGCATCGCGGCGAATCGGCGAGGGCCGGGGGATCCTGCCCCAGGCCGCGGCCGATGTCGCGATGGAACCCCGGCCCGGTCAGTGATCGGCCGCCGGGACTGTGCCCGCGCCGCCGCCGGTCGCGAGCTTGCGACGGGCATCGGCCTGACCGCTCGTGGCACCGAAGTAGCTGGCCGAGTCGCCGAGCTGCACCGACGGCTGGCAGCCCGGCGTGCACGACAGGGATTCCCGGTCGAGACCGCGCTGCACCGTGATCGTCGAGTCCCGCGACGCCTCGACCCGGATGGTCGTCTCGGCGATCATGGCACCGCCGTTGTCGAGGGCGATCAGGTTGGTGGAGCCGAAGCTCTTGCCGGTGAGCACGAGGACGCCGTTCTTCTGCGGCGTCACCTCGGCGATGATCGGGTTCCCGACGATGACGGTCGACGTCTTCTCCGGCAGGCGGAGCACCTTGGCGTTGTCGACGAGAACGGTCACGACGGGCAGCAGATCGGGCTGGCCGGCCGCGGCCGCGGCGCCCGTCAGCAGGACGACGAGGCCGGCGCGGCCCGCGATCGACAGGGTGCGACGCATCGGGGTTCCTCAAGACGGCGGGCGGTCGAAGAGAGCCTACCCGAGGCCCGAGGCTAGCGCGGAACCCGTGAAGGAAGCGCTAAGCAAGACCAAGTCGCGGCACTGTGCCGTATCGGTGAAACCCAACCTTCACCAAACTCGCAGCGAGACAGCCTTTTAGGTCGGTGCGGGATCGATTTAACCGATTTTCAAGGCGTAATCGGCAGTCTGTGCAGGCCGCCGATCGAGACCTGAAAATTCTTCATCGGGCATCGCGCAAGTTTTATCTCGCTCTGTGTTGATCGAAGGATCACCCTCTATGAAGACCCTGTTCACGCGTTTTGCTTCGGACGAGTCCGGCGCCACCGCGATCGAGTACGGCATGATCGCGGCCCTCATCGCCGTGGCCATCATCACCGCCCTGAAGACGGTCGGCACCAGCCTGACCAGCAAGTTCAGCCAGATCTCCGGCAACCTGAACTGATCGAGACCCGTCCGATCTGCGGCAGGTTCGAGACATCCCGCCTCTCCTCGCAACCCGGAGAGAGGCGGGGGTTCCCGGCCTGCCGGGATCGCCGTTGTTCGCGGCGGCGCTCGCCGCCCGGCACATCCGAGGTCCGGACCGGCCGGCACTCCGCCGGGGCGGACCGTATTGTGTGACGCGACAGGCTGCGACGAGATGGGCGCCGAGATGGTCGGTTCAGCGACGGCAAGTCTGGGACTGGCGGGTCTGGGCCCGGCCGGTTTCGGTCTCCTGATCCTGTTTCCCTTCCTGATGGCCTACGCGGCCGCCAGCGACCTGCTCACCATGCTGATCCCGAACCGGATCTCCCTCGCCCTCGTGGCCGGGTTCGCGCTGCTGGCCCTGACGAGCTCGATGAGCTGGACCGAGATCGGCTTCCACTGCGCCGCCGGTGCGGTCGTCCTGCTCGTCACGTTCACGCTGTTCGCCTTCGGCGTCATCGGCGGCGGCGACGCGAAGCTCGCGGCTGCCACGGCCCTGTGGCTCGGCTTCGACGGCCTCGGCGACTACCTCCTTGTGGCCTCGGTGTTCGGCGGCGCCCTGACCCTGGCGATCCTGTTCGCGCGGACGCATCCGCTGCCGGGCCGGATCGCGCGCATGCCGTTCGCCCTGCACCTGCACGACGCCAAGACCGGGATCCCGTACGGGATCGCCCTGGCCGCCGCCGCGCTCCTCGTCCTCCCCGAGACCGACGTCTGGACACGGGCCCTCGCCAGCTGAGGTCGCCGCGGCGATTCAGAGACGCGGGATCTGGAGCCCCGGGCCCGGCCCAGCTAGAAGTCGCGCATGCCCCTCGCGCTGCTGCGTCGCCCCGATCCCGATCATCTTGAGGTCCAGCACGAGGGGGCCAGCCTCCGCATCGCCCTCCGTCGGCGGCCGACCGCGCGCCGCATCACGCTCCGCGTGTCGGCCGCCACCGGCGAGGCCGTGATCACCCTGCCGAGCCGCACCGCCATCAACACGGCGCAGCGCTTCGCGGCGAGCCACGCGGAGTGGATCGCCGCGCGCCTGGCACGCGTGCCGACCCGCGTGCTCTTCGAGCTCGGAGCCAGCCTGCCGCTCCGCGGTGAGCCCCACCGGATCAGCCAGCGCGGCACCCGGAGCGGTCCCGTCCGCATCGAGTCCGTCGAGGGGGAGGCGGTGCTGTCGGTGTCGTGCGACGCCGCCCACGTGGCGCGCCGGGTCCGCGACTTCCTGGCCCGCGAGGCCAAGCGCGACCTGACCGAAGCGATCGAGCGCTACGCGGCGCGGCTCGGGCAGCGGCCGGTCCGGGTCACGCTGCGCGATACCCGCAGTCGCTGGGGATCCTGCACGGCCCGCGGCGAGCTGAACTTCTCGTGGCGCCTGATCCTCGCGCCGCCGATGGTGCTCGACTATCTGGTCGCCCACGAGATGGCGCATCTGCGCGAGATGAACCACTCTCCGCGCTTCTGGGCGCTGGTGCAGGCGCTCTGCCCGAACACCGACGCTGCCGAAGCGTGGCTCAAGCGCCACGGCACCGGCCTGCATCGCTACGGCTGAGCCGACCTCAGCCCCGCCTCAGCCCCGCCTCAGCCCTTGACGCGGAGCACCCGCTGGCGCGCCACGGCATCCGCCGGCCAGCTCGGGCGGGGATCGACCTGCCCGGGGCTGAGGGTGCGCGGCGCGACGCTGTCGCAGATCTCCCGCTGGCGGATGATCACCGGGTTGCCGAACTCGTCCCGGCGGCGGACCAGGCCGCCGTCCCTGCAGTAGCCGGCGATGGCCGCCTGACCGTTGCGGCGGCCGTACGGGTTCGCCGCCACGGGCGGATGCTCGATCACCAGCGTGTCCGAGTGGTTCAGCGAGCGTTCGATGTAGGTGGTCTCTCCGACCGGCAGGGACTGGGCTCCCGCCTGCGCGAGGGTGGCCACCAAGCAGGCGGCCGAGAGAGTGAGCGGGCGCATCACGGCGTCAAAATCCGGCGCTGGAGGAGTGTTCGAACACAATCTAGGCCGCTGAAACCGTTACGGGTAGCGCCGACGCGCAACACCGCGCCCGCATCGCTTGACAGCGCGGGGCGGACCATGGTCGGAACACGCCCGATTGTACGGCTCCCGCCGGTCCTCGGCCGGAGCGTTCCGAAGGGATCGGTGGTGCCGCTTCACGCGAGGCTCGTTCGTTTCCGGCGCGCCGCGCTGCCGGTTCTCCTCGCCCTCGTCGCGGCGGCACTGGCGCCCGCCGGGCCGGCCGCGGCTCAGGGCATGGTGCGCAAGACCTTCGACGATTGGCAGCTGCGCTGCGAGACGCCGGCCGGCGCGAAGGCCGAGCAGTGCGCCCTCGTCCAGTATCTCGCCGCCGAGGACAGGCCCAACCTGACCCTCGTGGTTATCGTCCTCAAGACCGCCGACAATCGCGGTTACCTGCTGCGGGTGGTGGCGCCGCTGGGCGTTCTCCTGCCGTCCGGACTCGGCCTGAAGATCGACCAGACGGATATCGGCCGCGCCGGCTTCGTCCGCTGCCTCACCACCGGGTGCGTGGCCGAGGTCGTGATGGATGACGGGCTGATCCGCCAGTTCAAGAACGGCACGCAGGCCACCTTCATCGTGTTCCAGACGCCCGAGGAAGGCGTCGGCATCCCGCTGTCGATGAAGGGCTTCGCGGCCGGGTTCGACAGCCTGAAATGACGGTGCGGTTCGGGAGCCGTGCGATGATCGGACATCGGAACAGGAGCCTCACGCGGTCCCCGGACATGGCCCGGCGCCGGACCGTCGCTCTCCGGCTCGGCGGCTTTGTGCTCGCCGCGTCGCTCGCCGCCCCGGCCCCGGGCCGGGCCGAGGAGGGCAACATCTTCTCCAACCTGTTCAAGTACGGCGGCACGACGGTCCCGCCGTCGCAGCCCGAAGCCCTCGACCCGGCCTATTGCCCGACGGTCGAGGTCGCCGAGGGCGGGGCCGCCTCGCGCGCGCTCGCGGGCGACACGGTGCGCACCCAGTTCTCCCTCGGCCGTCTCGCCCGCGAATGCACGCGGCGTCAGGACGGCTCGATCACCGTCAAGGTGGGCGCCGAGATCAACGTCCTGCTCGGGCCGGCGGGCGCGCCGGGCCGGTTCGATGTGCCGGTGACGTTCCAGATCCGCCACGACGGCAAGACCGTCTCGAGCCGCACCGAGCGGGCCAGCGTGATCGTCGGGCCCGGAGAGGCGCAGGGCTTCGCCACGGTCGTGGCCGACGAGCTGCAGGTTCCGGCCGCCATGACAGCCGATTACGACATCGCGGTGGGTGTCGGGACCGGCAAGGGTGCGGGCGGCAAGCCCGCCGCGAAGCCGCGCCGCCGCAAACCGGCTGTCGCCGCGGCGCCACCCGGCGGAGGCGACGCTGCCCAGTGATGCCGCGGCGCGTCTCGGCGATCCGACCCCGCTGATTGCCCGGACCGGCCGCGACAGGCTCTGGCTCGGCCGGAAGACCCGGTTCCGGCTGGAATCCACGGACGATCCCGTCTTCGATCGCCGCCTCGTGCTCCCGGACCATTCCGCCGGCTGGATCGTGCTGAGCTATGCCGGCGATCCGACGAATGCGCCCCGGCGCCCGATCCTCCGCGTCCTGCGAGGGCCTGACGAGACGGTCCAGGACTTCCTCCTGCCGGGAGCCGCGCAGGGGCTCGCCCACTGGCTCGGGCTGATCCCCTCCGATACCCGGGAGATCCGTCTCTCTGCCGGTGCGGACTTCGCCCTCGAGCGGGTCGGCGCCCGGCGCGAGGTCGAGGTGCTCGCGCAGTGCCTCCTGCGCCGGCCCTGGCGCTGCGTCTCCGCCCTCTACGAGCGCGCCCGCGGCTCGGAACGGCGCTACCGCGACATCCTGCGCGGCGCCTGCGCGGTGACCCCGATGGCCCGGTTCCCGGCCTGGGCCGCCGCCCGGACCCGGCCCGCCCGCGTCGCGCCCTCCGCCCTGCGGATCCGCTGCGTCGTTCTCGCGCGAGCCGAGGACGCGGCGGCGCTGTCGGCCACGCGCGACGCGCTGAACGCGCAGACGCACCGTCCCGAGTCGATCCAGGTCGCGTGGGCGGGGACGCCGCCCGCATCGGTCGACGGGCCGCTGTCGCATCGAACCTGGGATGGGGCTTCCGGCTTCGACGAACTTTCCGGCGAGGCGGACGCCCTGTGCCTGCTGCGCCCCGGCGACGTCCCGGAGCCGGAGGCCCTGGCGCTGCTGGCCCAGGCCCTGTCGGGAGCGGACATCGCCTACGGCGACGCGGTCGGCCCCGACGGTCGCCCGCAACTGAAGCCGGACTGGAGCCCGGACCTCGCCCTGGCGACCGGCTATCCCGGGTTTCCCCTGCTCCTGTCGCGGGCGTGGCTGGCCGCGGCCATGGCGCGCCCGGTCGGCCCGATGGCCGCGCTCGCGCCGGCCATCGCGATCGCGGCGATGAGCACCGCCGCGCGGGTGGCGCATGTCCCGCGGATCCTCGCCCGCACCGCCGGAGACGGTCTCGACCCGTCGGCCCGGGCCGCGGCCCTGGACGCGCACCGGTCCGGACAGCCGCTGTTCCGCGCCGGGATCCACGACGGTGCCGTTCGCCTCGCGTGGCCCCTGCCGGATCCGGTGCCGCTGGTGAGCGTCGTCATCCCGTCGCGCGACCGCCTCGACCTGATCACCCGCGTCTGCCGCGGGGTGCTCCACGAGACAGCCTACGCGGCGATCGAGCTGATCATCGTCGACAACGGCTCCACCGATCCAGCGGTGCTCGACCACTACGCGACCCTGCGCGGCGATCCGCGCGTCCGGATCCTCATGGACCCGCAGCCCTTCAACTTCGCCGCGATGGTCAACACCGGCGTCGCCGCGGCGTCCGGGACGATCGTCGTCCTGCTGAACAACGACGTCGCCGTGCTGGAGCCGAGCTGGCTCGAGGCCATGGTCCGGCAGGCGTGCCGGCCGGAGGTCGGCGCCGTCGGGGCGAAGCTTCTCTACGGCGACGGCACGCTGCAGCATGCCGGCGTCGTCGTCGGCCTCGGCGGCCGGGCCGGCCACATCCTGCGCCGCCGGCCCGGTGATACGCCGGGCCATCTCGGCCAGCTGCGGGTGGCGCACGAGGTCTCGGCGGTGACGGCCGCCTGCCTCGCCGTCGCGCGGGAGAAATATCTGGCGGTGGGCGGCTTCGACGCCGAGGCATTCCCGGTCGACTTCAACGACGTCGATTTCTGCCTCCGCCTCGGCGCCGCCGGCTGGAAGACGGTCTGGACGCCGGCCGCGACGCTGGCCCATCTCGAATCCGTCAGCCGAGGTCCGTCGGTCGGGGCCAAGCGCGCCCGCTTCGAGCAGGAGGCCGCCCGTTTCTCCGAGCGCTGGCGGGCCGTGATCCGGCACGATCCGTTCTACCACCCCGCCCTGTCGGTCACGACGTTCGGCGAGGATCTGGAATGACGCCGCGGTCGGACGACGCATCGGACGGCGCGTCGGGCCACGATGCCGCGACCTATCTCGGACCGTCGCGCCGCTCCTGGCGCGCGCTGGTGGGCGCGACGCGCCAACTCCTCGCGCATCCCCGGGCGGCGGCCGCGATCCTGCGCGCGCGCGTGACGGGTAAGCGCCTGCGCGCCCGGCAGGCGCTCGCCGCCCTGATCGGGATCGACCATCGGCTCACCCTGCCGCCCGGGATCCTCGACCGCTTCCCCCCCGCGCCGGCCGGTCCAGCAGACGCGATCCGCCTGATCGGCGACGGGGTCCTCGTCGCCGGTGCGCCCGGCCGGATCGCCGCCGCGTTCGCGCGCGAGCCCGACCTGCAGGCGCTGTACGGCGACGCCTTGGTGCAGGAGAGACCCGGCGGCGCGGTGCTGCCGCTTCTGCCGCCGGTCTTCGACGCCGACCGGCTCGCGGCCCTCGATTATCTCGGACCCGTGCTGGCCTGCCGACGCGGCGCCCTCGAGCCCGGCGACGATCCCGGCAGTCCCGCCGAGGCCGCGTTCCGCATCGCGGAGCGCTTCGGTCCCGGCGCCATCGGCCACCTGCCGGAGATCCTGTCGGTCCGGCGCGGCGCCTCGACCGCGACGCGGGGCGGCGAAACCGGGCGCGTCCCCCACCACGCGCTGGTGCGCGATCACCTCGACCGGACAGGGCGGGAGGGCGTTGGCGTGGCCGTCGGGCTCGACGGTCTCGTGCAGGTCGAGCATCCCCTGCCGGACGAGCGGCCCCTGGCGAGCCTCATCGTGCCGACCCGCGATCGCCTGGATCTCCTGCGCCCCTGCCTCGAGAGCCTGCGAGGCTGCACCGACTGGCCGTCGACCGAGATCATCGTCTGCGACAACGACAGTCGCGAGCCCGAGACGCTGGCCTACCTGCGGGCGCTGGAGGGGGAGGGGAGGGGGCACGTCGTGCCCTGGCCCGGGCCGTTCAACTTCGCCGCGATGAACAACGCCGCCGCGGCCCGCGCCCGCGGCAGGCTGCTGGTCTTCGTCAACAACGACGTCGAGGCCTTCCGGCCCGACTGGCTGTCCCGCATGGCCCGGGAGGCCCTCCGTCCCGACGTGGGGGCGGTCGGTGCCAAGCTCCTCGACGGCGAGGGCCGGATCCAGCACGGCGGCATCGTGCTCGGCACCGGAGGCCTCGTCACCCACGGGCACCGGCACTTTCCCGGCGATGCCCCCGGCTACCTCGGGGCCCTGCGCGTCACCCACACGGTGTCGGCGGTGACCGCCGCGTGCCTGGCCGTCGAGGCGGCGAAGTTCCGCGCGGTCGGCGGCTTCGACGAGGCGGTCTTCGCGGTCGACTTCAACGACGTCGATCTCTGCCTGCGCCTGAACGCGGCCGGCTACCGCACGCTCCTGGTCCCCGGGGCGGTCCTCCATCACCGCGAGGCGGCGAGCCGCCGCTGGACCCGAGAGGCCCGGGCCCGCCACGCGCGCGAGATCGCGGCGCTGAGAACGCGATGGGGGTCGCTGCTGGTGCAGGACCCCCATTATCACCCGGGCTTCGACCCGGAACTCTCGACCCACGCGCGGCTGCGCGCGGGGTTTCCCGAGGCCGGACCGGCGCCCCTGCGCCGGCCGGGCGCCTGACCGGGCCTACTGCACGAGGCGCGGGCCGCCGCCCTGGACCTTCTCGTTCTCCGACATGATGCCGAGCCGCTTGGCGACCTCGGTATAGGCCTCGATCAGGCCGCCGAGATCCTTGCGGAACCGGTCCTTGTCGAGCTTGTCGGAGGACTTGATGTCCCAGAGCCGGCAGGAATCCGGGGAGATCTCGTCGGCGACGACGATGCGCATCATGTCGCCTTCCCAGAGACGGCCGGTCTCCATCTTGAAATCGACCAGCCGGATGCCGACGCCGAGGAAGAGGCCCGACAGGAAATCGTTGACGCGGATCGCCAGCGCCATGATGTCGTCGATCTCCTGGGGCGTCGCCCAGCCGAAGGCGGTGATGTGCTCCTCGGAGACCATCGGATCGTTCAGCGCGTCGTTCTTGTAGTAGAACTCGATGATCGAGCGCGGCAGCTGCGTGCCTTCCTCCAGGCCGAGGCGCGTCGCCAGCGACCCGGCCGCGACGTTGCGCACCACGACCTCGAGGGGGATGATCTCGACTTCGCGGATCAGCTGCTCGCGCATGTTCAACCGGCGGATGAAGTGCGTCGGCACGCCGATGTCGTTGAGGTGCTGGAAGACGAACTCCGAGATCCGGTTGTTCAGCACACCCTTGCCGTCGATGACCTCGTGCTTCTTCGCGTTGAAGGCCGTCGCGTCGTCCTTGAAGTGCTGGATGAGCGTGCCGGGCTCCGGCCCCTCGTAGAGGACCTTCGCCTTGCCCTCGTAGATGCGACGGCGGCGATTCATAGGCGTGTACCGTGGTTTGAGGAAGTCCATGGGCCGAGGCTCCTGATGCGCGACGATGGGGAGGAATCCGCGGCGCGGCGACCGGACGCGAGGTCGGGCCGCCGGACGGCCTCTGCCCGAGGGCCCCGGCGACCGGCCGCCAAACTAGCGGAAGCGGGCTTCCAGCACAACGCGTTAGCCCGCAGGGCGGGATTGCGGAGGCCGGTCGGGACGTGCCCGGGACGACCTCCGCGACCCGTCGCGCGCGCGTCTCGCGGCCGTCGTGCGGTCGTCAATCGATCGTCTTGGACGGGTAGCGGCAGAGGTCGGCGATGAGGCAGCGCGGGCATTCGGGCTTGCGCGCCTTGCAGGTGTAGCGTCCGTGGAGAATCAGCCAGTGATGGGCGTGGAGTCGGTAGGCATCCGGCACGATCGCCTCGAGCCCGGCCTGGACCTTGTCGGTCGTCGCGCCGACGAAGAGCGGGATCCGGTTCGAGACCCTGAAAATGTGGGTGTCGACGGCGATCCGCGGAACCCCGAAGGCGATGTTGAGCACCACGCTCGCGGTCTTGGCACCGACCCCGGGCAGGACCTGCAGGGCCTCCAGGCTCGCCGGGACCGCGCCGCCGTGCGTTTCCACGAGGATGCGCGAGAGGGCGACGACGTTCTTCGCCTTGGTGTTGAACAGCCCGATCGTGCGCACGAAGTCGCGGACCCGGTCCTCGCCGAGCGCCAGCATCTTCTCGGGCGTGTCGGCAATCGCGAAGAGCGGGCCGGTGGCGAGGTTGACGCCGCGGTCGGTCGCCTGGGCCGACAGCACCACCGCGACGAGGAGCGTGAACGGATTGACGTAGTGGAGCTCACCCTTGGGCTCCGGCTCCGCCGCCTGGAAGCGGCGGAAGATCTCCGCGAGGGTCGCCGCGTCGACGGCCTCGGGAGCCGTGTCCACCTGCGCGGTGACGGCCGGCCCGATCGGACCCCCGAGCCGCGCGGAGACGGCGCTCTCGGATGCTCCCTTGGACGCCCGCCCGGACGCCTTCTTGGACGCCCCCTCGGGCTTGCTCCCGGAGCCGCCCTTGCCCCGCCGCGTCGGGGCTGTCCCGGATACCGTCTCGGACGCGGTCTCATGCGGTCCCGCGGCGCCGCGACCGGCGCGATCCGTCACGGGCGGGGGAGTCTTTCTGGCGGGCATCGGCGCGTTATATGGATCGCATGGCGAGCGGCAATCCTTCCGTCCACCCGTACGGGCTCGATCCGGACACGATCGACCGGCCCGTCTTCACCGCGACGATCCGGCCGCACCAGTCGTTGAGCCGTCGCGGCTTCCGGGTGGTCATGACCGGGTGCTGCGCGGTCTCGGTCGCCGTGTCGGTCTGGGCGTGGCGCATGGGCTTCTGGCCCGTGGCCGGCTTCTTCGGCCTCGACATGCTGGCGATCTACGCGGCGCTGAAGGTGAGCTTCCGGCGCGGGCGCTCCTTCGAGGAGGTGATGATCTCGCAGATCGAGATCCTGCTCGCCCGGGTCAGCCACCGCGGTGAGCGGCGGGAGTGGCGGTTCAATCCGCTCTGGACCAAGCTCGAGACGGTCGAGGACGACGAGTACGGCCTCCAGCGCCTGACCCTGGTCTCGCGCCGGCAGCAGGCGCTGGTCGCGCGCGACGCCGGGCCGGACGAGCGGGCGCGGATAGCCCATGGGCTCAGCGCGGCGCTCGCGCAGGTGAAGAAGGGATACTGACCTGACCTCGGACCTCTCTGGCCTCCTGAGAGGGCAGGGAGGCGGCGCGGCAGCGATCGCCCGGGCCGTGCGAAAAAACAGCCCGGAGATGGAACAGGGCTGTTGACGGGCAAATTCGAGGGCTCTATACCCCGGCTCATCGGCGCCGGCCGCGGAAGTGGACCGGGCGCTGAGCCATCTTCTGACAAGCGGCGGGATTGGCCGGCGGGATTGCCGGGCGGTCTTCTGTTTGCCTCTGATGAGCCTCGGGCGAC
>NZ_FNWP01000041.1:0-26858 GCF_900108435.1 Methylobacterium sp. 275MFSha3.1
CTAGAGGCTGTTACGGACCTGCGGCTGCGCCAGTTTTGGTGGAATGCAGTCCCGCCATGCCTATCCGTCCGATGTCAGCGATGAAGAATGGGCGCTGGTCGCCCCTTACCTGACCTTACTGCCTGAGACGGCCTCCCAGCGCGAGCATAGCCTGCGGGAGGTGTTCAACGGGCTGCGCTACGTGGTGCGATACGGCGTGGCTTGGCGTGCAATGCCCCACGATCTGCCGCCCTGGCACGCCGTGTACGATCAAGCCCAACGTTGGCTGAGGGCGGGCTGCTTCGAGAACCTGGTCCATGACCTGCGCGCCGTGCTGCGCATGGCGTCGGGTCGTGCCGAAGAGCCTTCGGCCGTGGTGCTCGATAGCCGGACGCTGCGCTCGACGCCCGAGAGTGGTGCCCGCGCCGCTTGGGACGGACATAAGCGCACCCGGGGTTCGAAACTGCACGCGGCCGTCGATACGCTCGGTCAGGTCCTGGCCCTGCACGTCACGCCCGCCAATGCCGACGACCGCGCCGCCGTGGCGAGGTTGGCTGATGCCGTGCAGGAGGCGACCGGCGACAGCGTGAACCTCGCCTATGTCGATCAAGGCTACACCGGCGAGCGTGCGGCGAAGGCAGCAGCCGATCACGGCATCGCTCTGGAGGTCGTGAAGCTACCCGAGGCCAAGCGCGGTTTCGTGCTGCTGCCACGCAGATGGGTTGTCGAGCGTGCCTTCGCTTGGATGGCCCGCTTCCGCCGATTGGCTCGCGACTACGAGCGCCTGCCAGCCACTTTGGCCGGATTGCACCTCGTCGCCTTCAGCGTCCTGCTCCTCCGAAGGGCCGCCGACTACGCTGCAGTTCGTAACAGCCTCTAGGCACCCACGTGGGAGGCGACGGTGGCCTGAGCGCGGCCGGCTTGTTCCGCATCAGGATGGCGTCGACAGCCGCCGGCAGGTTGCCGGCGTCGGAAAGCCGGATCACACTCGATTGCGCCATGCCGGTCGGCCCGATGTTGAAGTACAGCGGGCAGCAGGCGTCGAAGGACGGCTGAGGCACCGGCTTGGCCAGCGCCTTCCGGACGGGGCGACGTACTTCTCGACGGCCTGCGCGAAGAAAGCGTCTACTGAGCCTTCGTGATCGTCAGCCCGGGCTTCCCCACGATAAGATCCGAGACGTTCGCGATCCCGGTGCCGATGGTCCAGACGTCAACGGAATCCTTGTAGGCGGTCAACCGCTCGCCTTCGCGCGCCTCGGGGCTGGGCGCCCGATCGGAGAGAGACCCATGCTGGGCTCCGTTTCGGCCGCGAATGGCGAGGTGGACGCGGCCGACGCCCGAGAGGCCAGTAGCCCGGGCCGCCCAGCGCGACAGATCGATCACTCGGCCCGCGATGAAGGGGCCGCGGTCGTTGATCCGCACGAACACCGACCGGCCGCCATAGGTCACCCGCACCCGGGTCCCGATCGGCAGGCTGCGATGCACCGCAATTAGACTGTCGGGTGCGAACCGACCGCCGTTCGCGGCGCGGTGGCCGAAGCCGTCCCAAGAGGCGACTTCGGAATGGGGCGCGGCGTCGATCCTGCGAGTGGAAGGCACGCGAGGGCGGCCTGGGCCGGGAAGCGCAGGGGTTTCAGAAATCCTTGAGGCTGGAGCTTAGGAGGGGGCGTATGCGACCAGCGCGTCGGCCCGGGTCGCGAGCTGCACAAGATCGATCGGAATGCCCGAGACCACGAAGGCATGGACTGCCAAGACCGTGATCGGATCGGACAGCTGCAGCTCGGTCGCGAGATTCTCCTCCTCCTGGCGGTCAGGATCGAATGCGATAAAGCCCTACACCTGCTCTCAAAGCCCTATCTCGGAGAACACGCGTTCCAGCCCGAGCTCGGTGCAAGAGGCCGGGGAGAAGATGGAGGAGACTGGCGGCGAAAACCGAAATTGTTGCCGCCTAACTGATGCGTCAGGCCTATGGGTTCGTGCAGGCCTTGGCTTTCATGAGCCAGCAATCTTTCACATCGTGAATTTCGTGATTGCAACCCTGCCGCTCGAATTGGTCACTGATCGTTTTGCAGGAGCCCGTAACTGATTGCTGATCGCGCGGGCGCAGCCACCGCCTCAAGACCCTCATCACCTCGAGCACCCGGCCGCAGAAGGACGTGCACCCGCGTGTACTGCCGCGCTCATGGGCTCGAACCCAGTCGATATGCGACACCGGCTCAGGAGCAGAATGCCCGACACGGGCTACGACGAGCAGGGCGAACACCGCGCACGTAAGGGCCCTACGCTGACCCGCCTTATGCTATTAGGCATCGTTGCCCGCCGCGGGCGCCTGGATCGGCCACAATGCGTCTACCTCTGCTCGCCACCACCTTGCTGCTTCTGCCCGCTCCAGCCTCGGCGCTGTGCCAGTGCGTCTGCGTGCTCGGCGAGATGAGGCCGATCTGTCAGCCGACGGATCTGACGGTGCCGATCTGTCAGGGGATCTGCGAAACATCGGTCCGACCAGAACGTCTATCGACGCCCCTGGCGGGCGGTAGAATTCAGTTCAACCCAGCGGAGACGACCAATCCGTCGCCGGGCGGTCTCGTGACCGAGGAGCCGAACCTAACCACCAATCGCTATGGGCAACCCTTGGGAACGCCGGACCAACTCTCGGGCAGCGTCGGATCCAATCTTTTGTCTGGCAGCGGAGGTGGGTCGAGCGCCTCCGGCGGAAGCACACGTTGAGAACGAGAGCGCTCCCGTCGGCGAAGCAGGCATACTCGGTCAGATACAAGCCGCGGGGAAGCGAAGCTAGCGGTAGCGGAGCGCGACCACCCATGAGCAAAGCTCACGTCTGGCCTAATGGATTGCCCCAGAACCTCGCATCTTTGCGAAGCCGGTGTTCCTATCATTCAAAGTTATTAATATCAATCAATGAATTGATGCGTCACCCGTTAAATATCGCATCGACGGTCACAACAGATCAGCGGCCGCATAATAGCCGATTGTGTATACTGCGCTTGTTACATGCCTCTCACGAGAAAAGAAGTCGAATGATAAAAGCGTCGATTCAATACCAACTTCTTATCCATCAAATATAGCAGAGTCGCAAAATTATAATTGCCGCACTCCTGCGGCGCTCAAGTGGGGACGAGATGTGGAAGGAGGTGTGTGCTGCGCATAAACCAACCCAACCTACACGGCGTCGTCGTCGAAGCTAAGCAAAACTCGGCAAGTTTATGTGAGACATTTTTCTCTGAGATTATGCTTGCCTCATGGCGAGATATGCCGCTCGTGACATAAGAATTGGCGATTGTTGACGTGCATTAGCTGCCAATGAGACGTACCGGCCGAGATCTCAAATGTGCCCAGACCGAGTTTGCTGGCTTAGCCCAAGGACAGGCGGCTAAATTGACCGAGCGAGCAGGTAAGACTGCGCGTGAGCATGTACCATCCATCAGATGTTAGTCACTGACGGTCCCGCGCATACAGCCTTTAAGTTCAGGCTATTGATGCAAGGATCAAAATGCGGAGCTGTCGCGATGTCCGATATACTGAAAGTTGGCGGTCGCCTGCCTGGTGCCGGACAGCGCAACATCGATCTTCGTCTAAACACCCGTGAAGCATTGCTCGTTCATCGCGCGCTACGTGACAAGGAAGCGACGCTGCGCAAGGAGGCTTGGTGGCTCGGTGAGAAGAAGGACCAGGATGGCGCAGATGTTCTAACCCGGGAAGCACAAGAGTGCGACGCATTGGCTGATCGCATCGCACGCATTCTAGACTCGACAATAGGGATTAAGCGCTGACACAGGCCAAGATCAGAAAACAGGCATACGGTATGAGCTACGCGATGGAAGATTAACTCCGCGGAGATCTTCGCGATTACCTGCTTAGCCGGATTTTGCCCTCGATGAATCTTCTACGGTTACGGCCTTGTGCTCGGTTAAAACAACGGTCAAGGAGCTGGTGATATGGAAAGGAGACGTCCGGCGAGCAAAAATTAATTCAGGGTTGCCTATTGAGACTGCGTTCATGACACGGCAGGCACGGGCAATGAAGTAGGCGATGCAGTTCACGGGATGCTGCCATGCGGAACTGAGACAAGGCGCTCAGGACCTACACTATGTCCTAGAAGTGCGGTCGGCTGCACGTGGTAGATAATAGGTTCAGCGGTCCGGCCACCGTCCCGTCGGCATCAGTCAGATCTGCCTTGTAGCGCAGGTCCGTCAGGCTATCCTGACGCCCAGTGGTCTGAACTCGCACATGGCGGATTTGGATCAGGCTTTGGCATCCTCCCGACATAATCGCCATCCCAGTCGCTCAGTCCCGCTCCGGCTTCTTGTCGGATGGGCTCTTCAGCGTGGCAAACGGCAGAGCGTGAGACGAGCACGATGACCATTATGCCTATTGCACCGTAGACACGGCCCGCGATCATCGTCAGACGATGTTCCTATAGATAAACGATCGGAAAAGAAATGAACGATACTGAGGAGGCGCGGCTTCACAAAGAATTAGAGGAGCTGCGCGAGGCGATGCAAGAGCTGAAAGTACGCGCTGCGCTCGAAGTCTCCGAAGCAACCCATCGGATGGAAGCCATGCGCGCAGTTCTCAGCGCTCTTTTGAAATGTATTGGTCCACGAGCCGTAAAGCGCGCACGCTTTCAAGAGCTGATCGCTCAAGAAAGCAAGAACACGGCCAACCATGGGCCGGCCTCAGTCCGGCACGAGGTGCTGCTCGCGGAGACCCGTAGAGTGCTGGATAGGAGGCGGTAGGCGAGTTTGAAGGAATTCGGGAGCAGGAGCGCTGACCGCTTCAAGGCTGACCGTTGCGGCAATGTTCATGTGGTCCGAATGAATTGTTGGACGCTCGACTCGATTGGGCTATCATCGAGATTTTCAGATAGACGGAGGCTGAAGGTTGCCCGCCCCCACGATCACGCTCAAGGATATCGTCCAAGAACAAGACTCGTCCGGTCGACAGCTCGGCTGGCGCGTCACCCTTATTGTCGCAGAAGAGGGAGAAATCGTCCATGAATACAGCACCTGGTTCAGAGGTGAGATGGATAACCCTTCGCATTATGAAGCTTGCGCGCGAGCTGCTCTACATAGACTAAGTCTCGCTCTGACCCGACCGAGCGATGCAGTAGAGTCCGCACAGGGTTATATGCTGGATCGAGGGCCGATGGATGCGCGCAAACAAAGCTGGGGGTAGCGGCTTCAATCGTGGACAGATCCAGCATCAAAACGCAGAGCAGAGACGAATCTGCAATGTGACTCGCGCCGAACATATGCCTGCAGCGATGTTATCCGAATCGTCGCCAAATTTATTAATGACCATATTATCCATGCCATATGCTGCGCTCCGATGGCGCCCGACAAATCGGTGGCAACATTCGAAATCGTTGCGGAGATTGGTCATTGGGGGCACTTGCCAGACCATCTGGGCCTCTACTCCCGATCAGCCGTAGTTCCTACGCCGCATAGTCGCAAAACGGACGTCTCGCTTATTCAATATTAGGCACCAGCCTAATCAGAGCCAGTTTTTACTCGCATTGCCATAAGAATTATAACGGGCGCACCCGTCAGTCATTCGAAATTCCTTTTCCTAAATGCACCTGCCATCAAGTCGCTCTTCGTACCAAGTCGCGCAGGTGTTGCAGGAATGAGACTCATTTTCAACCTAGAATATGTATAGCTTGTGGCACGTCGCCGTCCTTGACTAGGACCCTACCGCGTGTTCCGAATTGAGATCAGATCATTGAGCGCCACGATCTGGCGTGCGCCCACGTTCATGGAGACGCAGGCGTTCAATGAGGCGATCCAGATCGCAGATCGAATGGCTCGGGCGTGCCGCAAGACAGCTTCAGCCAGCTGCGGCGCGACTCGGAACTGGGTCATACAAATCACTGGCGAATCGGGCGAAATTTTCTACCGCGCACCGGTGGGATGGGCATGATCGCGCATATTCTCTTCAGTTTGTCCGTGCCTGCAACGACGACAGCTGCCGCGCTCCTATGGGCAAAATTTGTCGCGAACGGCATGGAGAGCCTGGATCAAGGGTCAGAGGTCGATAGAACGAATTCCGTGCGTGATATCAGGACGTGGTAAGAGTGCGATGATGCATCCTTGACACCGATTGGCTCAAGGACGTCGTAGGCAATCCGCTCGACGCATTCGGCATTTCATCGAACACGGGCAGGGGGCGACGTGGATTTTCACCACTCTCCGCCGACTCGCCGTCACTGCTCAGGTCGGGATCAGTCGACTGGGGCGCGGGCCACCTTTATACGCGCCCGGTGACCGGACCGTTATCGGCGTGTCCGAGCACGCAGAGGAACCGGCGTGGCGGACAGCGTAGCAATCGTCGGCTTGGGCTATGTTGGCCTTCCGCTCGCTCTGGCGTTCGGCCGCGTGCGCGTCACGATCGGTTACGAGCAGGCCGCCGACAAGGTGGCCGCCTACAGGTCGGGTCACGACCCAGCAGGCGAGATCGACGCAGAGGCGTTCCGGACCGCCGCGCACCTCGCGATCACCGACGACCCGGCCGCGTTGAGCGTGGCGGACGTGATCGTCGTCACGGTCCCGACCCCGGTGGACGCGGCGCAATGCCCCGATTTCGACCTGCTGATCCGAGCCTCGGACCTCGTCGGCCGACATATGCGGGTAGGCGCGACCGTGGTGTTCGAGTCCACCGTCTATCCCGGTGCCACTGAGGAGGTATGCATCCCGGTCCTGGAGCGAGCCTCGGGCTTGCGCTGGAAGACGGATTTCTTCGTCGGCTACTCGCCCGAGCGAATCAACCCGGGCGACAAGGAGCACAGCCTCGCCCGGGTGGTGAAGATCGTCGCCGGCGACACGCCCGAAACCCTGGAGCGGCTGAAGGCCCTCTACGGGTCGATCATCGAGGCCGGGCTCCACGCCGCCTCGTCCATCCGCGTGGCCGAAGCCGCCAAAGTCATCGAGAACACCCAACGCGATCTGAACATCGCGCTCATGAACGAGCTGTCGCTGATCTTCGACAAGCTCGGCCTCGACACGCAGGAGGTCCTCGCGGCAGCTGGGACCAAGTGGAACTTCCTGGCGTTCCGCCCCGGGCTGGTCGGCGGCCACTGCATCGGCGTTGACCCCTATTACCTGACTCACAAGGCCGCGATGATCGGCTACCACCCGCAGGTGATCCTGGCTGGGCGGCGTATCAACGACAGCATGGCGGCACACGTCGCCCGCAGCACGGTGAAGCGGATTGTCCGGCACGGCGGCGCCGGGCGGGCGCGGGTGATCGTGCTCGGCCTGACTTTCAAAGAGAACTGCGCCGACCTGCGAAACTCGAAGGTCGCCGACCTCGTGCGGGAGTTGGAGGAGTTCGGCTGCGCAGTCTCGGTCCACGATCCTCGCGCCGGCAAGCCGGAGGCCCAGGCCGAGTACGGCATCGATCTCGTCGATTGGGCCGACCTGCCCGCCGACGCGGACGCGGCCGTGATCGCGGTCCCGCACCGCGACTACGCCGGGCTCGGTCCGGATGCGATCGCCGCCCGGGTGAAGCCCGGCGGCCTGATCGTGGACGTGAAGGCGCTCTTCGAGAAGGCGCCGTTCGCGCGGCTGGGCTACGAGGTCTGGCGGCTGTGAGGACGGCCGCGCCGAGGCCGGGACAGCGGCGAGACGCGCGGCGAGACGCGCGGCAAGACGCTCGGCAAGACCCGCGGAACGCAGCGCGGGAGGACCCGCGATCATCCGGACGACGAGGGAACACGCCATGGACGAGACGGGCCACGACCACCGGCCGCCCGCGCCCGGCGACGCGGCGGCGCTCGCGGAGCGGCACGCCCGCTATCCCGACGCGCAGATCCGCGCCATCCTGAACAGCACGCGCACGATCGCGCTAGTGGGCGCCTCGGCGAATCCGGCGCGCCCGAGTTGGATCGTCCTGAAATACCTTCTCGACCGGGGCTATGCGGTGACGCCGGTCAATCCCGGCCTCGCCGGCCAGGACCTGCTCGGGCGCCGGGTGGCCTCGTCCCTGGCCGAAGTCCAGGCTGCACTGGGCGACCAGCCGATCGACATGGTCGAGATCTTCCGTAATTCCGCCGCCGCCGGATCTCTGGTCGACGAGGCGCTGGCGCTGACGCCCCCGCCGAAGATGATCTGGATGCAGCTCGGCGTGCGCGACGACGCGGCCGCCGCCCGGGCCGAGGCGCGCGGACTGACAGTGATCATGAACCGCTGTCCCAAGATCGAGTACGGTCGCCTCTCCGGCGAGATCGGCTGGACCGGCGTGAACTCACGGATCCTCAGCGCCCGGAAGCCGGTGCTGGCGGCCAAGGGCGTCCAGAAGCTCACCATCGCGGAGCGGGGCCGGCGCGGCGACTGAACGCGATCCTCATCCGGTTCATGACAGCATCCGGTGGCAAGGCTGATCGGTCGATCGCACCCTCATCCTGCGGTGCGGGCGCGGCGGAGGCGTCCAAGGCAAACTCCAGCCAGCTGAGCAATCCGTGGAGCCCTTCACCACGAGCGCCACCACGCTCCGGCACCCTAGCCGGCACTCCAGGATGCAGTGGTGGCGTTGAGAGCCCTCCCGGGCATGCGCAGTCGCGTGCCCCCAAGTGCGCGGTATTATGATACCTCAATCATCAAACCCCCGTGATTGCTCGTCTTTTCGCGATTTTTGATTTTGCTGTTGACCCGGCATCCGGGGCCGTCTATGCACCCGCCATCGCCGCCGCGTGCGCCCCACGCGGCGGCTCGTTTTTCGGCACCCCGATGTCCGCGGATCCCGACGCGTCGGGGTCCGGTCCGTCGGAACCCCTGGGATTTGGCTATGAAGACCACCTCGCTGAAGCCCGCCGAGGTCGACAAGAAGTGGATCGTGATCGACGCGGAGGGCCTTGTCGTCGGCCGCCTTGCGTCGATCGTGGCGATGCGCCTGCGCGGCAAGCACAAGGCCGCCTACACGCCCCACGTCGATTGCGGCGACAACGTCATCGTCATCAACGCCGAGAAGGTGAAGTTCACCGGGCGTAAGTACAATCAGAAGAGCTATTTCTACCACACCGGCTATCCCGGCGGCATCAAGGAGCGGACTGCCAAGTTCATCCTCGAGGGTCGGTTCCCCGAGCGCGTGGTGGAGAAGGCCGTCGAGCGCATGCTGCCCCGCGGCCCGCTCTTCCGCCAGATCCTCGGCAATCTCCGCGTCTACAAGGGCTCCGAGCACCCGCATGAGGCCCAGCAGCCGCAGGCGCTCGATGTCGGCGCCCTCAACCGCAAGAACGTGAGCGCTTGATCATGGCGACCCTGCAGTCCCTCGCCGACCTCAACCGGGCGAATGCCGGTGCGGTCGACCCCGCTAACGAGGCACCCGTCCACGTCCAGAAGCTGGACGCGCAGGGCCGGGCCTACGCCACCGGCAAGCGCAAGGATGCGGTCGCCCGCGTCTGGATCAAGCCCGGCAACGGCACGGTCACGGTTAACAAGCGCCCGGTCGAGACGTACTTCGCCCGCCCGGTGCTGCGCATGATCCTGCGCCAGCCGCTGGAGATCGCCGGCCGCGTCGACCAGTACGATATCACCGTCACGGTGGCGGGCGGCGGCCTCTCCGGCCAAGCCGGCGCGGTGCGCCACGGCCTGTCGAAGGCCCTGACCTACTACGAGCCGGAGCTGCGCGGTCCGCTGAAGCGTGAGGGCTTCCTCACCCGTGACGCCCGCGTGGTCGAGCGTAAGAAGTACGGCCGCAAGAAGGCCCGCCGCAGCTTCCAGTTCTCCAAGCGTTAAGACTTCCGGTCACACCGGCGTCACGGAGAGGGCGGCTCCTGCAGGGGCCGCCCTTTTGCGTTTCCAGGGCCCGACTTCTGGATTCCGACACGGCCGTTGACAGCAGGTAGCCACGCGCTCACCTGATCGGCGGCCGCGGGCCCCGACTCGGGCGGCGTAACAGGACTTCAAGAGCGAGACGGACGATGGCTGGCGACGGCGTACAGAAGCCCACCGTGTTCATCGACGGCGAGGCCGGCACCACCGGGCTCGGCATCCGCGAGCGCCTGGAGCGCGACGGGCGGGTCACCCTTCGCAGCATCGCGCCGGAGCACCGCAAGGATCCGGCGGCGAAACGCGCGCTGCTCGCCGAGGTGGACCTCGTCGTGCTCTGCCTGCCGGACGAGGCCGCCAAGGAAACGGTGGCGCTGGCTGACAGCCTGCCCGGCGGCGGCCCGCGCATCCTCGATGCCAGCACCGCTCACCGGGTCGCGGAGGGCTGGACCTACGGCTTCCCGGAGCTGACCCGCGAGCAGGGGGCGGCGGTGGCCCGCGCCAGGCGGGTCGCCAATCCCGGCTGCTACCCCACCGGCGGCGTCGCGCTCCTGCGCCCACTTGTAGAGGGCGGCCTGATCCCGGCCGACCACCCGATCAGCGTCAACGCCGTCAGCGGCTACAGCGGCGGCGGCAAGAGCATGATCGAGGCCTACGAGCAAGGCACGGCGCCGCCGTTCCAGCTCTACGGCCTCGGCTTCGCCCACAAGCACCTGCCGGAGCTGCAGCGCTACAGCGGGCTCACCCGGAGACCAATCTTCGTGCCGTCGGTGGCCAACTTCCGGCAGGGCATGCTGGTGAGCGTGCCGCTCCACCTCGAGACACTTCCGGGCCGGCCTTCGGCTTCCGATCTCGAGGCGGCGCTACGCGACTGGTATGCCGGGCAGAGGCTGGTGCAGGTGGTGCCGGGCGCCGGAACCGGCGCGCACCGCGAAAAGATCGAGCCGGAGGACCTCAACGACACCGACCGGCTGGAACTGCGCGTGTTCGGCTCGTCCGAGCACGGACAGGCGGTGCTGGTGGCCCGCCTCGACAATCTCGGCAAGGGCGCCTCCGGGGCGGCTGTTCAGAATCTCGGGCTGATGCTCGGACTCGACCGCTGACAACGCGACTCGATCACGTTCGGTCTGTCTCAAGAGGGCCAGTGCGCGAGACCGGGGGATGAGATTCAGCGGCGGTGAATCCGTCGAGGAGAGAGCCGACGTGATCCGGCCTCGTGCCGACCCAGCGATAGAACGATGCGCTTTGGAGCTGCCGTTCGCGGATGTCGCGCGTCATTGGAGACGAGCGTCGCGGGCAGGCCGTGCGACCAAGACCGTCATCTCAGGCGTGGGCGTCGACGCACACGCCGCCCCTCCCCACCGAAATCGAATTCCAATGTATTGCGAAGAAAAATCCTCATCAAACCATCAGCGCCTAGACAGATAAACTCGCAGTTTTTGTCGATCGCGCCAATGATATTCAATCACGCAAGACAGCTTCCACGCTAAAACCTGCCACCGAGACTGCGGCCTCAACCTGTTGTTGCCTTGCCGAGACGCCGGTTCTATACGAATGGGACCTCAGACCAGAACGCGAATAGGTTTATTTTCCAAACATTAAGACCATTCCGATGGCGGTCACGATGACAAATCGGGCAAAAACGCGCTCTATTCTACAGCCCCTCAGTTACGAGATCTGCGCGATCTACACTCTGATCGACGCAAGATTTCAGTTCAGGGTAGATCTCCGATATGAATATGCACAATAGTGTCGAAATTGCCACCGAGAGTAATTTCGACGCGGAGCGTTATTTAGCGGCCAATCCGGACGTCCGAGCCGCAGGAGTTCCGGCGCGTCTCCACTTCGATCTCTTCGGCCGGCGCGAAGGCCGCACGCAGGTCGCCGTGCAGCCTGACGCGGCTGCATTCCGCATCAGTGTCGTCGGGAACTGCCAAGCCCCTGTCCTGGCGTTGTGCCTGCGCGCGATGTTGCCCGACGTGGAAATCCACGGACTCCATCTCGGCATCTCGAGCACAGAGGTCGTTGGGACCAGTGATATCATCTTTTTGCAAACTGAATTCTCAAACCTCAAAAATGACCACGCGTTCATCTCAGAGGATAAAATCCAGAAGGTTAAATTGTGGCCGACATTCTATCACGCGGGATTTCATCCTGACCTTGTCTATGCTCGTGCCGGCGGTGCGTCGCTCAAGAGCCCGATGCACGACTACAATTCGGCGCTGACTCTCTATGGATGGTCGCGAGGCTTGACGGTCCAGCAAACCTTGAATCTATTCTGCGAAGATGTCTTTGACCGCCTCGGCTACTTCACCTACGCGGCCAGCTCGGATGCTCGCTTCGTGGAAGATTGCAGCCAAGCGGGCCTCGACGGTGAGGCGCTCCTGACTGCGCTGAAGCGCGATGCCCCATTCTGCCACGCCGTCAATCATCCGAAGCTCGCCGCGATGGCCCACATCGCGGAGAGCGTGCTGAGATCGGTCGATCTCGCACCTTCGGCCCACAACGTCGGTCGCTTCTTAGGCGACCCTCTGCTGTCCGGTCCGGTCTGGCCGCTCTACCCTGAGATTGCCGACCGGCTCTGCCTCGAGGGCAGCTACGATTTCAAAACCGCAGGCGTCCCTGGCCGCATCCTCGATCTTGAGCGCTTCGTTGCCGGCTCCTTCGACCTGTATCGAGGTCGGGAACCGTCTGATATTAGCTGCGATCGGCTGGAAGCGCAGTCCGATCTGTACCGAGATCTCGAAAATCTCGTTGTCTCAGGGCGTCGACGTGGTTCGAATCCGTATGCCAAGTTGCCGGATCACCATTTCTGGCGCCGCGCCGTCGCGGATGTCGCACCGGCCGACCTCGACCCGGTCATCGCGCCCAAGTTCCGACTGAGTGTCGATGAACGGATCGCTACTGCTGGCAGTTGCTTTGCACAGCACATCGCTCGGACGCTGATCGATCGAGGATTCAACTACCACGTCACTGAACGCGGCTCTGACGGCCTCGACCTGTTTAGCGCTCGCTTCGGCAATATCTACAGCGCTCGGCAGCTCCTTCAGCTCGCCCGTCGCGCATATGGCTTGTTCGAACCACACGACACCGCGTGGCGCCGTCCCGATGGACGCTATGTCGATCCCTTCCGCCCCCAGGTCGATCCAGCAGGTCACGCTTCGGAGGAAGAGGTGATCGCGGCTCTGGCGGACCACCTCGCCGCTGTCAGGCGCATGTTCGACGAGAGCGACCTGTTCATCTTCACCATCGGCCTGACGGAAATCTGGGAGTCGATCGGTGACGGGGCGGTGTTCCCTCTCGCTCCCGGCGTCGTGGCACGGCCGCCGGATCCGTCACTGTATCGGTTCGCGAACATGACGGCAGAGGAAGTTCGCCGTGATTTGGAAGCATTTATCGCCTTCATCCGCACGCGAAATCCCGACCTGAAGATTCTGTTTACCGTTTCCCCTGTACCACTGGTCGCCACCTACGAGAATCGACATGTTCTCGTGTCGACGATCTACAGCAAGTCAGCACTTCGAGCGGCAGTTGGTGAAATTTGCCAAAAACATCATAATGTCGATTATTTTCCATCGTATGAGATTATAACCAGTTCCGCCAACTCGTTTACCTACTTCGAGTCCGATCTCCGCTCTGTGACGGATAGCGGCGTCGCCCATGTTATGCGCGTCTTCGACCGTCACTACATGGGGCGAGCGCCCGAGCCAAAGGTCGGTCAGGACGCGTCATTGCGGGCGGAGTTTGCACGATCCTCGAAGATCCTCTGCGATGAGGAAGCACTCGACGCTACGAACTGATGGTGCGCAACGACGCGTAGGAGACGTGGCGGAGCGTGTTAACCGATCGAGCCGCGCGCAAGGTAATGCGCGCGGCCGTGGGATCGCTGACGGAGCTTCGGCAAAGCCGAAGGCCCGCACGACGATGAGCGCCATGGGAGCGCCAAGAGAGCGCCAAGAGAGCGCCAAGAGAGCTCTGTGAATCCGCATCGGTCCGTCGACCCACACGCCCGCTTTCCTCGACGACCATCAAGGTGAAATCCTTCGTCTGCCGGGGATTGCCGCTGGCTTTCACGTGCGTTCTTTGTAGGCCGGCGAGCCCCAGGTTTGTTCAGCGTGACGGTGATGAGCGTCATCGCTGCCGGTTGGGTGACGAGATATCGAGGACGTCGTGCCCTTCGCCTCGCTCTGAGGGCACCTGAGCAAGGTGTTCGAGGCTCTCAGACAGGTTGCGGGACATCAGCCGCGCTTGGCCTCGCCTCGGCAGGTACGACGGGCAACCCGGTCGAAAATACAGAGACTCAAGCCAGCCATTCGGACGCTCGCGTTTGCACCCAACACGCGATTGATCGCTGCGACGCCGGCCGATCCTGCGGGTGCGCGGCACCACCCAAGCGTCCCCCCAAGAACACGCCGGCCAAAATCCGAGGTCGATAAGCTTTGCTGCATAAGCGCTTAGGGATCATTCGGTATGGAAGTGGTCCCGGCATCCGAGTGTCCAAACAGCCACTCCGTCTCTCCAAACCGTACACGATCCGATGCCTTGCACTGTTCTGGGGGCGGCGGCGTCCGCTGGATCGGCGAAGACGTGCGGCGGTATCGCAGACCGCGACGGCGACGTGGGCTTACACCGTCATCGGCGCTCGCCGCTCGAGCGTGTTCCCGCCGGTGCGAACTAAAAGCTCGATCGCTGAGTAACGATTCACCGCGCGATCATCAGCGATGGGGTGTTGAGGCTTGGCCATAAACTCGCCTCTCTGGCCGGACAAGGAGTAACGAAGAGAGGTGAGTCCGAGCATGACGAAAAGGATATGGTCCGTCACGAACACACGGCAAATCTTCAAAGACCGTTGGATCAGCGTGCGCGCCGACGATTGTGTCACGCCGACAGGTGCGACGATCGCACCTTATTACCTCGTCGAGTCGAACGATTTTGTCCACATGCTCGCCTTCGACGCGTCCGATCGCGCGATCCTCGTCCGCCAGTATCGACACGGCTTCGCCGGTCTGACGCTCGAGCTCCCGGGTGGGATCATGGATGAGCGGGAGACCGACGTCACTGGCGCGGCAGCCCGCGAACTGAGAGAGGAGACGGGCTACACCGGCGGGAGGCTGAAGCACCTCATCACTCTCTCCCCCGATCCGGGCCGCTACACGAACCGCGTTCATCTCGTGCTGGCAGAAGGGGTCATCGCGGGGATCGCTGCTCCGGAACCGACGGAGGACATCGAGACCGTGCTGGTTCCACGCCACGAATTAGTGTCTCTGGCCTGTTCAGGTGCGGTGACGAACGCGGGACATGTCGGTCTCATCCTGCTCGCCCTCACGCGCGCCGCAGACGCCTGAACACGACGCCCTCGCGCGGAATTCGAGGTCGTCGATCCGCATCCGCAGGCGAGCACGTTGCTGGGATGACCACGGGCCCGTGCCGCTGCGCCGACCTTTGGAGCCGACCCACGTGCCGGGGAATCTGCACGTCGAGGGTCCCTTTACGGAACGTGCACCCGACTGTGATCTCAAGCGTGGCCGCACCGCCACATCGGTGAGTTTAAAGCGCGTCGGCGGCCGCATACGCCTCGGTGCGCATGCCGATCGTCTATGCTGGACGACCTCGGTTCGCCCGACCCGGGCATCGTCGGCCACCGTATCGACGGTCGCTGGCGGGCGGCGCTGGCCGGCGAGAACCCGAAACTCCCATGCCGACCCGCTTCGAGTCGGATCAGAGAGGAACAGTCGATGCTGCGCAAGACGGCGCACACCGCCCTGATGGCCGCCCTGGCGGCTGGATCTGCCGGCGGTTGCACGTACCTGCCCGCGGCGGGTCCGACGGCGAGCGCGATCCAGGCCGGGGCTGAGGTCGCCACGGCCGACGGGGGCCTGCTCGCCCGCTACGAGATCATCGACGTCACTCCCTCCGTGGTCGAGGCCCTGCGCGGCCGGCCGCTGGACAGCCTGCTCGCCTCCTTCGGCGACCACCGCCCCTCCTCCGAGCCGGTCATCGGCATCGGCGACATGGTCTCGGTCTCCGTCTGGGAAGCCGGGTCCGGCGGCCTGTTCTCCGGGCCCCTCGTCGCCGACCGCTTCTCCGCAGGCTCCAAGTCCGCCCTCATCCCCGAGCAGCCCGTCGGGCGCGACGGCGCCATCTCGGTGCCCTACGCCGGCCGCATCAAGGTCGCCGGCCGCCGCACCCAGGACGTCCAGGCGCTCATCGAGAACGAGCTCGCCGGCAAGGCCATCCAGCCGCAGGTGCTGGTCTCGGTCACACGCCCGATCTCCCAGGCCGTCACCGTCACCGGCGAGGGCGCCGCCGGCGCCCGCCTGCCGCTCTCGGGCCACGGCGACCGCATCCTCGACGTCATCGCCGCCGCCGGCGGCAACCGCGCGCCGGTCAACGAGACCTTCGTGCGGCTCTCGCGCGGGCCGGTGACCGCGACCGTGCCGCTGACCACGGTGGTGTCGAACCCGCGGGAGAACATCTACCTGCGGCCCAACGACGTGCTGACCCTGGTGCGCGACCCGCAGACCTTCATCGCGGTGGGCGCGCTGGGCAACAGCACCGAGCTGCCGTTCCAGGCCGACGGGATCACGCTGGCGCAGGCGCTGGCCAAGGCGCGCGGCCTGTCGGACTTCGCCGCCGACCCGGCCGGCACCTTCATCTTCCGGTTCGAGCCCGCCAGCGTCGTGCGTCGTCTCAGCCCCGGCTCGAAGCTGCTCGGCACGCCTTTGGTGCCGGTGGTCTACCGGATCGACATGCGCGACCCCAACAGCCTGTTCGTGTCGCAGGCGTTCCGGATGCGCAACCGCGACCTGATCTACGTGTCGAACGCGCCCTTCACCGAAGTCCAGAAGGCACTCACGGTCTTCAGCGGCGTCACAGGTCCCGTCTCGAACGCCGCCCTAGGCTACTATTATCTGAAGTGAAGCCATCGGAGGCTCGAGCCGCCGGAATGTATGTCCGGCTGCTCGGACCGAGCGCCCATTCGGGCCGTTCGGGTTGACTCGATCTGCACCCGAGCCTTAGCAGCCGGGCATCTTCGGGACGGGACGGGTTCATGACGGCCAAGCGAGCGCTGATCACGGGAGTGACGGGCCAGGACGGCGCGTATCTGGCGCAGCTGCTCCTGCAGAAGGGCTACGCCGTCACCGGCATCGTGCGGCGCTCCAGCCATGCCGGCGTGTTCGATCACCGGTTGAAGTGGCTCGGCATCCTCGACGATGTCGAACTGGTCGACGGCAACCTGCTCGACCAATCCGCCCTGCTGCGCATCGTCCAGGCGGCCAAGCCCGACGAGATCTACAACCTCGCGGCCCAGTCGTTCGTGACCTCGTCCTGGCAGCAGCCGCTGCTGACCGGGCAGGTCACCGGCCTCGGCGCGGTGCACATGCTGGAATGCCTGCGCTCGGCGGCGCCCCAGGCGCGCTACTACCAGGCCTCGACCTCGGAGATGTTCGGCCTGATCCAGGAGGCCAAGCAGAGCGAGTCGACGCCGTTCTACCCGCGCTCGCCCTACGGCGTGGCCAAGCTGTACGCGCACTGGATGACGATCAACTACCGCGAGAGCTTCGGGCTGCACGCGTCGAACGGCATCCTGTTCAACCACGAGAGCCCGCTGCGCGGTGTCGAGTTCGTCACCCGCAAGGTCACCGACGCGGTGGCGCGGATCAAGCTCGGCCGGCAGAAGGAGCTGCGGCTGGGCAACATCGACGCCAAGCGCGACTGGGGCCACGCCCGCGACTACGTGCAGGCGATGTGGCTGATGCTGCAGCAGGACCGCCCGGACGATTACGTGATCGCCACCGGCCGGACCACGACGGTGCGCGACATGTGCGAGATCGCGTTCAAGCACGTCGGCCTGAAGGTGGACGACCACCTGATCGTCGATCCGGCGCTGTTCCGGCCGGCGGAGGTCGAGGTGCTGCTGGGCAACCCCGCCAAGGCCAAGGCGACCTTCGGCTGGGAGGCCGAGACCAGCCTCGAGGCGCTGATCACCGAGATGGTCGACGCCGACATCAAGCGCCTCAGCGCCAACGCCTGAAGATCTCCGACGCGCCTCGGAGCGGCATGATCTCTGGCCGGACTTCGTGGCGGTCGCCACCGAACCACCCCGCAACGGGTGAGAGACTAGAATCGCGCGGTGGCCCAGCCCATGATCCGTCGGGCTCGGGCCTGGATCGGACAGTATGACCACCGCACATCACACGACCGAGGACTACGCTTTCGCGCAGGCCGAGTTCTACACGCACCGAAGAACCCTCGCCGGATACGTGGCGCTCCTGTCGGAGGCGGCCCGCCTGTTGCGCGATCACACCGACCGCGTGACCATTGCGGGGGTCGGACTCGCGTCTCAGCAACCTGGATCGCCCATGATCGACGGTCGGGCGCTGCCTGATCCCGGCGACATTCAGCGCATGCTGGTACTGTACCGTGGCGCCTATGCTCGGCTGCGCACGACCTGGGACGGCCTGCCCCCCGCCGAGCGCGACGGCCTCCGCCCCCCGCCTCCGGACCTGCCGACCCTGCAACCCGCGACGGCGTAGAACAGGTGGCTTCGGCGAGAACGCCAACGCCGAACAGCCGCTGTGGGCCGATACAGGCCGGAAGCCCTCGATCGGAGATCGAGGCGGAGGATTTGGGTGCGCAGATTGCGGCTCACCCGGCCCGTGGCGCGTCGCCCCCCCGAACACCGCAAGCAGTGCGATCGACGTCCGGGCAGAATGTCGACGCGGTTGCACAACGCAGGATCGGCCCCGTCCCCATCCGGGTCAGATGACCGGGGGCGACTGCTTACGACCCGGCCGGCCGCCGGCAAACTCGTCGACAATCGCCGACGTCTCGAGACCTCGCCGTTGCAGGTCACCGGAGGCGCCGTTATCAGTTGCGCCCGTTTTAAAGCTCGGGACCACATGGACGACTCGCAGCATTCCTCCCCGTCGGATTCGGTTGGCCTCGCGGAGGTTGCGAACGGTGCATCCGTCGAGGCGGATCCGATCACCCGCGCGATACGGGAATCCGGGCTGTTCGACGCAGTCTGGTATGCCGCACGGCATCCTGAGGCGGACGACCCGCTCGCGCATTACGCGAGCCACCAGAACCAAGCGGAGATCGACCCAAACCCCCTGTTCGACACCGAGTGGTATCTGCGCAAGCATCCCGAGGCGACGGCCTCCGGCCAGACGGCGCTTCTGCATTACCTGGACAACGGCTCCCAGCCTGGCGTCGATCCTGGACCGCTGTTCGACAGCGCGTGGTATGCGGCCAAACACCCGGATGTCGCGACCGAGGATGGTCCCCTCCTGGGTCATTTCCTCCGGACCGGCGCGCGGTTGGGTTACGATCCGAATCGACTGTTCGACACCGCTTGGTACCGCGAGCAGGCGAAGGAAGCCGGGGACAACGCGATCCTGCATTATCTCGCGCGTGGCGCAGTCGCGGAACTGGACCCGCACCCGGCCTTCGACACGTCCTGGTACTTCCTGTGCAACGATGACGTGGCCGCGGGCGGCAAGAATCCGCTGCACCACTTCCTGCGCGACGGCGGCTTCGAAGGCCGCAAGGCGCATCCTCTGTTCGACGCGGCTTGGTATCTGCGCCAGCGTCCGGACGTCGGCGAGGCGGGCCTCAATCCGCTGCTGCACTTCCTCGCGGATGGTGGCCGCGAAGGAGTCGACCCGCACCCGTTCTTCGCGAGCGCTTGGTATCTCGCCCGACATCCCGAGGTCGCGGCGACGGGCGAGAACCCGCTCGTCCACTACCTGCGGATCGGCGCGCGGCTCGGCTACGATCCGCACCCGCTGTTCGACACGGCTTGGTACCGGGAGACCTTCCCGGACGCGGGCGAGAACGCGCTGCTCGATTATCTCGGCCGAGACCCTGAGGATGGTGCCGAGCCGCACCCGCTGTTCGACTCGCCCTGGTACCTTGGGCAGGTTCCGGACGTCGCCGAGGCCGGGATGAACCCGGCGATCCACTATCTCACCGACGGGGCGCGGGCGGCGCTGAGCCCCCATCCGCTGTTCGACCCGGCCTATTACCTGCGGCAGGTCCCGGACGCCGCAGACGCCCGGGCCAATCCGCTGCTGCATTATCTGAAGGATCGCGGCGAGACGGATCCGCATCCGCTGTTCGACGCGTCGTGGTATCTGGAGCGCAATCCGGGTGTCCGGGGCCTGAACCCGCTCCTGCACTATCGGATGCGCGGGGCCGCGCTCGATCCCCATCCGCTGTTCGATTCCGCCTTCTACCTGTCCCGCAACCCGGATCTCGTCGAGACCGGTCGCAGCCCGCTCGCGCATTTCATCGAGGGCGGTGCCGCCGAGGGACGCGATCCCTGTCGGTTGTTCGACACCTCCTGGTACCTGGAGCGCAACGCGGACGTGGCCGCCTCCGGGCAGAACCCGCTGGTCCACTTCCTCGGCGATGGCGGGCGCGAAGGTCGCGATCCCCACCCGCTGTTCGATATCGGATGGTATCGCTCGCGCGTCCCGGGGCTCGGGGACGTCAACCCGCTGGTGCACTACCTCGCGCACGGCATCCGGGCTTGTGCAGATCCAAACCCGCTGTTCGACACCGCGTGGTACCGCGCGCGCCATCCGGAACTCGGCCCCGACGAGGATCCGCTCGTCGACTACATCGAGCGCGGCGTCCATATCGGCTCCGAGCCGCATCCGCTGTTCGACGGCGGCTGGTACCTGCGGACCTATCCGGAACTGGTGGACGCCTTCGAGACGCCGCTGCACCACTACCTGCGCCTCGGCGTCGCGGAGGGCCGCGACCCGAGCCCGGATTTCTCGACCAGCTGGTACCTTGAGCGCCATCCGGACGTCGCCCGCGCGGGCCTGAACCCGCTCGCTCATTACGCGGTCGCGGGCCGCGTCGAAGGCCGGGCGCCGCTGCCGCTCGAAACACTCCACGCCCGCCGCGTCGCAGCCGAGCGTCTGGCGCTCGCCGCCGAGATCCAGGACATCCACCGGCACATCGCATTGATGGTCGTGCAGCCCACCTTCGTCGTGCTGATCGACGGCGCCGATGGGCAAGCAATCAGGCGGACGGAGGCGTCGCTCGACCGGCAGATCTACGGGCGCACGCTCGCCTGCGACAGCCGCGAGTCCGCGCGCGACGCCCTGCGGGACCGAACGGACAGCTATCTGATCTGGCTGGCGGCCGGCGACGAGCTGCCGCCCCGGGCGCTCTACGACCTCGCCTGCGACGTCAACCGCGCGCCCGACACCGACCTGATCTACGGTGACGAGGAGGTCAGCGGCCCGCGCGGCCTCCTGCCGTTCTACAAGCCCGGCTGGAGCCCGGACTACATCGAAAGTTTCGACTATGTCGGCCGCGCAGCCTGCTATCGAGGCGCGGCGGTGGCCGAGTTCCTGGACGCAGCGGCTGGCCCGCTCGAACTGACCCTGCGCCTCGGCGAGGCCGGTGCCCGGATCCGGCACCTGCGCCGGATCCTGCTGCGCGGCCCGGATCGGCGCTTCGGCGCCGACGAGGTCGAGCGCACGGTGATCGGCGAACACTTGGCGCGGACAGATCGCGTGGACGCGCGCATCGAGGTCGCGGTCGGCGCGCGCCGCTACGCGATAGCGCCGGGCCCGCGCTCCGAGACCGTCTCGGTCGTGACCCTGCTCGCTCTGGGCGCTGCGGGCGAGGAGGCGCGCGCCGTCGAGGCCTTCCTCGAGCGGCTCGCGGCGATCCGCGACGGGTCGAGCCACGCCCATCTCGACCTGATCGCCGTCCTCGACCGGGAGGCCGGCGACGCCGAGACGGCTGCGCTCCGCTCGGCCGGGTGCCGGCCCGTCGTCGCCGTCGAATTTCAGAATGATCCGGTCCAGCGCTTGACTGCCGGCGCCCGAGCGGCGTCAGGGGAAGTCCTTCTGTTCCTCAACCCGGATCTGGAGCCGGTGGAGCGTCACTGGATCGAGCGCATGTTGATCCAGGTCACCAAGCGCGCGGTCGGCGCGGTCGGCGCGCGTCTCGTCGACGGTGACGGGCAGTTCCGTCACGCCGGTATCGTGGCGAATGCGGGAATGCCGGAGCCTGTACGGGAGGGCAACGGCGGGCCCGACGGCTACTTCTTCAGTGCGGCGGCCACCCGAAACTTCCTGGCCGTCAGCGGGGAGTGCCTGATGACCCGGGCAGAGACCTTCCGCGCGGCCGGCGGGCTCGACCCGGATCTCGGCCCCGCGCTCTGGGACGTCGACTACTGCCTCGCGCGGCGCGCGGCCGGCCAGAGGGTCGTCTACGAACCGAGCGCGATCCTCGCGGATGTCCGACCCAGACGGGCGCCGCGGGCGCGTGCGGTCGAGACCGATCGCTTCGCGCGGCGCTGGGGCGCCCGGATCGCGCACGATCCGTACTACAACGAGGCGTTCCTGAAGCTCGGGCCGCCGAACTACGACGGGCGGCCGCTTCCCTGAGGCTCGACGCCCGAGTTTACGGGACCGATCGCTTCGATTAGTCCGCTCGTCGAGATCAACCGCGCGCTGTCGCCGTCCGTCCTCCTCAACGCCAAGCTGTCATGAGCCCGATCGATCCGATCCTCGCACCCGCAGCGCCGGCCGCGGGCGCACCCGCACTGATCCGAGAGGTAGCGTGATGGCGCCCAGCTTCTCCTGGGGCAGGCAGGGCGGCCTGACCGGACTCGGCCGCACCCTCGGCCGGGGGATCACCCGCACCGGCCTCGGCCACACCCTCAGTGCAGGCCTCCGTCAGGGCAGGGGTGTTCTGAACGGGCTCGACGGCCTCTACTATCGCTGGGCGGGCGCGCCGGACACCCGCGCGAGCCGCAATCCGCTGGTGCGCTTGGCCGCGCGCGGCGGCCTGCCGCCCTCGACCGACCCCACCTCCGAGGCGGAGCAGATCGCAGCGCTCGCGCCCCATTTCGACGCCGCCTTCTACGAGTCCTGGTACGGCATCGCGGGCGAGGCTGGACTGCGCGACTATCTCCGGATCGGCTGGCGCCGGGGCCGGGATCCGCGTCCGGATTTCTCGACCGCCGACTACCTCGCCGCGCGCCCCGCCTTGGCACGCACCGACATCAACCCGTTCCTGCATTATCTGCGCGCGTTGCACGATCGCGGTATCCACGCGATCCCACGCCCCGATGCCCGGCGCGCCGCCCGCCTCGCGCGGCGCCTCGTGGACGGCGACTACTATCTTGCGGGTAATCCAGACCTGAAGGCCGCGGGCGTCGATCCGGGCGGACATTACATGAGCTCCGGCTGGCGCGAGGGCCGGGACCCGTCGCCCAACTTCGACGTCCCGTATTACTGTTTGAGCCGGGGCATCAGCTACGAGGCGGAGAACCCGCTGCTGCATTACGTGCTGAACGGCGGCAAGGCCCGACCGCTCAGCGAGGACGAGGCGGTCGCGTTCCGGATCGAGACGATCGCGCCCTACTTCGACGCCGTCTACTATCGCGGCCTGGACGACGATCGTCCCGACGAGACACTGCTGCGCGCCTACGCCGCCGGGGAATGGCGCCAGATGCGCAGCCCGCGCCAGGAATTCGATCCGGCCGGCTACGTGCAGGGGCGCGCGGAGAACCGCGCGGTGCGCGGCGATCCGTTCTTCCGCTACGTGGCCGAAACGCTGCTCGCGGGCGAGAAGCCCTTCGAGGGGCCGGGGCGGATCAACTTTCCGGCGGTCGACGACGCGTGGTACCGGTCGACCTATGCCGACGTGCGCGGCGGCGGCGTCAGGCCCTACGTGCACTTCGCGAGCGCCGGCTGGCGTGAGGGCCGTGACCCGGGCCCGCGGCACTCGACGCTCTATACCCTGCTTCGCGTCTGCGGGTTCCGCCCCGAGCGGCCGCCCGTCGAGGACACCGCCTGGATCGCCGAGATCGGCCGTGAGCCGGTCGATCGCGAGGCCTACCTGCGCCTGCAGGCTGCCCTGGCGGCGCTGCATTTCGATCACACCTTCTATCGCCGACGCTACGGTGTGCCCGACGACGTCGACGCGATCCGCGACTATTGCGAGCGCGGCTGGCGTACGGGACGCAATCCGCGGCCGGACTTCAACGGGCAGGATTATCTCGACGCGCACGGCTATGTGCTGGAGACCGGGGTGGCGCCCTTCGTCCACCATCTCGCCACCGCGCTGATGCTCGGCGTGGATATCGGTGCGTCTTTCGACCCGCGCTACGGCACGCCGCCCTCCGAGGAGGACGACGCGCTGATGGACGAGGCTCTGCTGATGGAGCCTCACTTCGACGCCGCCTTCTACGCCAAGCGCTACCCGGACGTGGCCGGCGCCCGCGGCGGCCCGCTCGCTCACTTCGTCGCCCACGGCCAGCACGAGGGCCGGCTGCCGAACAACCACTTCTCGTACGATTTCTACGGCAAGGCCTACGGCCACCTGCTCGCCGCGGGTGAATCGCCGTTCCTGCATTACGTCCGCACCGGACGCGCGGCCGGACTGATGGCCTCGGCCGAGGATCTCGGCACGTGGCCGGCCATGTCCGCGCCCGAGCCGGAGGAGTGGGAGGGTCTGCCCCAGACCCTGCCGATCACGATGGTGGACGTCGTCGTGATCATGCCGATCTACAAGGGGCGCGGCGAGACGCTTCGTGCGATCCACGCGTGCCTCTCGGCCCGGCAGAGAACCCGGTTCGCGCTGCTCGCGATCAACGACCGCTCCCCCGACCCGGAGCTTACCGCGGAACTGGCCGACCTCGCCCGCCGCGGCCTGTTCCACCTCGTCGAGAACGAACGCAACCTCGGCTTTGTCCGCTCGGTCAACCGCGGCCTGTCGCTGCGTCAGGGCAACGCCGTCGTCCTGCTCAATTCTGACGCGCAGGTGTTCGGCGACTGGCTCGACCGTCTCGTCGCCCACGCCGAGGCCCGGCCGCAGGTCGGCAGCATCACGCCGCTGTCGAACAACGCCACGATCTGCAGCTATCCGAAGTTCAACGCCAACAACAGCATGCAGCTGGAGATCGAGCGCCCCGAGCTCGACGCTGCAGTCGCGCGGATCAACCGCGGGCGCCACGTCGAGGTGCCGACGGGGGTCGGCTTCTGCATGTACATGACGGCCGAGGCTCTCGACGTTGTCGGCGACCTCGACGCTGAGGCGTTCGGGAAGGGCTACGGCGAGGAGAACGACTGGTGCATGCGCGCCATCAAGGCGGGTTACGTCAACCTGCTCGCCGAGGACGTGTTCGTCTACCACGCCGGCCAGATCTCGTTCGGGTTGGACGAGGGCGGCGAGTACGACCAGGGCCAAGCGGCGCTGCTCTCCAAGCACCCGGATTATCCGGCCGTCGTCGGCCAGTTCGTCGCCGCCGATCCCGGACGGCACACGCGCGCGCGGATCGACCTGTACCGGCTCGCCCGGCACTTCCGGGAGCGCGCGGTGTTGTTCGTGACTCATTCCTGGGGTGGGGGCATCCAGCGGCACATCGAGGACGTGATCGCACGCCTGCAGGGCGAAGATGCCCACGTGGTGCTGTTCTCGATCGACCGGGACCGGAACATCCAGATCAACGTCTCGAACCGCAGCGGCGACTACCTCTACCTGCCGACGCTGGAGAGCCTGTACCTGCCCCGGGACGAGGCGCAGATCGCCGAGTTCCTGGGGTGGCTGGCGCCACAGCTGATTCACGTGCACTCGCTGGCGGGGCTGCGCTGGTCGGAGGCGCGGACGATGATGCGCCTCGTCTCGGAGTCGAACCGGCCCTATGCGTGGACGCTGCACGACTACTCGCCGGTCTGCCACCGCAACCACTTGGTCCAGCCCGACGGAACCTATTGCGGGCTCGCCCCCGTCCCGGTCTGCCGCGGCTGCCTGACCGCGGATATAGGAGCCTACGAGGAGCCGGATCCTGAAGAGCGGCGGGCGGTGTTCGGCGCCTTCCTGGCCGGCGCCGCGCGGGTGTTCGCGCCCTCGCACGACACTGCCGGTCGGTTGGCAGGGGTTTATCCCGATCTCCCGATCACGGTGCGGCCCCACTTCGAAGCCGACCGTCGGATCCGGCCGGCAATCCGCAAGCGCGCGGAGGGCCGGCGCCGGGTGGTGGTGCTCGGCGCCATCAACATGATGAAGGGCGCGCGCTTCCTCCAGGCGCTGGCCACCGACGTCCGCGACCGGGATCTGCCGATCGACTTCACCATCATTGGCTTCTCCGACCCGGCTCTCCGTCCGGCCCTGGAGGCGGTCGATGTCGCCGAGACCGGCCGCTACATGAGCGACGACGAGGCGCTCGACCTCGCGGCGAAGTCGTTCGCCGACATCGTGCTCCTGCCGGCGATCTGGCCGGAGACCTACTCGTACGCGCTGACGCTCGCATTGCGCACCGGCCTGCCGGTGGTCGCCTTCGATCTCGGCGCGCAGGGCGAGCGGCTGCGCGGCTACGCACACGGGCACGCGCTGCCCTACGCGCTGCTGCACGACCCGTCCGCGTTCAACGACCGGCTTCTATCCGTCGACGTCTCGCCGCGGGGCCGAATTCAGGGTGCGATCCAGGCGGCCGAGTACGGCGATATCCTGCGCGACTATTACGGGCTTGCCCCCGCGGACGCGCCGGGCCGGGCGTCCAAGCGCGCGCTCGAGGACGCGTGATGAACGATTCGACCATGTTGACGATCGTCATCCCGATGGCGGGCCAGGGCAGCCGTTTCTCGGTGGCCGGGTACGCCGACCCGAAACCGCTGATCCCGATCCACGGTGTCCGCCGTCAGCACTCCTGAGACAGATTGAGGGTCTTCACGAACGGAGGATGGCTGGTTCATCGTAGCCCAGGAGCGAAGATGAAACAGACGTCCGGGCCGGCGCGGAAGCCGGCAGAAGCCGTGATCAAGGACATCCGCCGCGCCACGCGCCGGCAGTTCTCGGCGGAGGAGAAGACCCGCATCGTGCTGGAGGGCCTGCGCGGTGAGGACAGCATCGCCGAGCTGTGTCGGCGTGAGGGCATCGCCAGCTCGATGTACTACGGCTGGTCCAAGGAGTTCTTGGAGGCCGGCAAGAAGCGGCTGGCCGGCGACTCGGCCCGTGCCGCGACCGCCGACGAGGTCAAGGACCTGCGTTGCGAGGCGGGTGCGCTGAAGGAGGTCGTGGCCGATCTCGTCGTGGAAAACCGCCTGCTGAAAAAAAGTA
>NZ_FNWP01000045.1:0-22747 GCF_900108435.1 Methylobacterium sp. 275MFSha3.1
CGTGGAAGACGACCACGTCGATAGGCCGGGGGTGCAAGCGCGGCGACGCGTTGAGCCGACCGGTACTAATCGCCCGATTGGCTTGATCGCTCTCGTGATCCGTGTCCGTGTGTGACCGGCAGCCGCTGCAAAGCGGGTGACGGGCACACAGCCACGGTTATAAGAAGACCCGCAGCGATGAGGCTGCCTGCTTGCCGAACACAGCACTCGCCGTCGCAGCACCCTGCGCCGCCCAGTGCCAAACGAATTGCGATGCGCCGGTCTGGTGGCCTGAGCGGCGTGCCCAGAACCCGATCCCATCTCGAACTCGGCCGTTAAACACGCCAGCGCCCATGGTACTGTGTCTCAAGACACGGGAGAGTCGGTCGCCGCCAGACCTGCCCATCGCAATACACACACCTTCCCTCGACACGAACACCGATCCGCGACGCCGACGGGCCGCCCTCGGAGAGGGCGGCCCGTCGGCGTTTCGCTGTTGGCCGGCCCTGTGCGGCCGCCTTACCGCGAAGTCATCTTCCCGCGAGCGTCCCGTAATCGCTCCCGCGCCATCCTCCTCGGACCGCGCGTGGCCCATCGCCGACGCGGACGAAGCCGGTGACGGATCTCGTGCCCTCCGAGTCCTCCACACCCCGCTTCGGGACGGGTCGAGGTCCGCGGCCTCGGCCCGTCCATCCCGACAGGGGAGGGGAGCCGTTTGACCATGTTGATGGAGATTCGTTCCCCCGACTCGCGCGGCGCGCTATGGAACGGGGCCATGCGACTGCTGATCATCGAGGACGACCGCGAGGCGGCGGCCTATCTCGTCAAGGCGTTCCGCGAGACCGGACACGTGGCCGACAGCGCTCACGACGGCCTCGACGGGTACGCGCTCGCCCGCGAGGGCGACTACGACGTGCTGATCGTCGACCGGATGCTGCCGAAACTCGACGGGCTCTCGCTGATCCGGTCGCTGCGCGAGCAGAACGTCGCCACCCCGACCCTGATCCTGTCGGCGCTCGGTCAGGTCGACGACCGCGTGAAGGGCCTGCGCGCCGGCGGCGACGATTACCTGCCGAAGCCTTACGCGTTCTCCGAGCTCCTGGCGCGCACCGAGGCGCTGGCCCGGCGGCAGGTCGGATCCGGCGCCGCGGAGGAGACCCGCTACCGGATCGGCGACCTGGAACTCGATCGGCTCTCGCACCGGGTGACCCGGGCCGGCCGCGAGATCCCGCTGCAGCCGCGCGAGTTCCGCCTCCTCGAGTACCTGATGCGGCACGCCGGGCAGGTCGTGACGCGCACCATGCTGCTCGAGCATGTCTGGGACTACCACTTCGATCCGCAGACCAACGTCATCGACGTCCACGTCTCGCGCCTGCGCAGCAAGCTCGACAAGGGCTTCGCGTCGCCGATCATCCACACGGTCCGGGGCGCCGGCTACGTGCTGCGCTACGACGAGGGCGCGGCCGGGTGAGCGAGGTTTGGACCGACGCGCCGATCGCCCGCGAGACCGCGGCGGCGCGTTTCCAGAAACTGTTCCGCACCACCGCGTTCAAGCTGTCGCTGGCCTACCTCGCGATCTTCGCCCTCTGCGCCTTCCTGGCGCTCGGCTACGTCGCGTGGAACGCCCGCGCGGTGCTCGACGACCAGATCGTCTCCACGATCGACGCCGAGATCAACGGGCTGTCGGAACAGTACAATGCCGGCGGCCTGCGTCGGCTGATCACCGTGGTGGAGCGGCGCTCCCGCGAGCCCGGGGCCTCGCTCTACCTCGTGACCACGGCCGGCGGTGACCATGTCGTCGGCAATGTCGGCTACTTGCCCGCCGCCGTGCTGGCGACGCCGGGCCAGAGCGAGACGCGCTACGGCCGCAACGACGCGGATGCCGAGGCTCACCGGGCGATCGTGCGGGTCTTCACCCTTCCGGGCGGGTTCCGCCTGCTCGTCGGGCGCGACACCGAGGAGCGCGACCGGCTGCGGGCGGTGATCGGGCGCGCCTTCATCACCTCGCTCGCCGCCGTCGTGATCCTCGGGGTGATCGGCGGCTGGCTGGCCGCGAGCCGGGTGCTGCGCCGCGTCGACGCCATGACCCAGACCACCCGCGCGATCATGGCCGGCGATCTCGACGACCGGCTCCACGTGGCCGGGAACGGCGACGAACTCGACCGTCTCGCATCGAGCCTCAACCAGATGCTGGAGCGCATCGGCGAGCTCATGCGCGGCATGCGCGAGGTCTCCGACAACATCGCCCACGACCTCAAGACGCCGCTGACCCGCCTGCGCAACCGTGCCGACGAGGCCCTGCGCCGCGCCTCCACGCCGGAGGAGCTGCGCGCGGCGCTGGAAGCCGTGATCGAGGAAGGCGACGGGCTGATCCGGGTGTTCAACGCCCTCCTGATGATCGCGCGGCTCGAGGCCGGATCCGCCCGGGAGATCCTCGTGCCGCTGGATCTAGGCCAGACGGTCCGGAGCGTCGGCGAACTGTACGACGCGCTCGCCGAGGATCAAGGGCTGACGCTCGCCGTGCACGCGCAGGACGAACTCACGATCGCGGGCAACCGCGAGCTGATCGGCCAGGCCCTGGCCAATCTCATCGACAACGCCCTGAAATACGGGGCCGAATCCGCGGGCGCGGAGACCAGCGTGATGCTCGAGGCGTGGCGCGACGGGGAGTCGATCCGCCTCGCCGTCTCCGATCACGGTCCGGGCATTCCCGAGGCGGAACGGGCCCGCGTGCTCGACCGGTTCGTGCGCCTCGAGGACGCCCGTTCGCGGCCCGGCTTCGGGCTGGGCCTCAGCCTCGTCAACGCCGTCGTGCGCCTGCACCACGGGAGCCTGCGGCTCGCCGATAACGGGCCCGGCCTGCGGGTCGAGATCGCGTTCCCGGCCACGCCGCGCCCGCAGCCGGCCGTCGGTGACATCGTGCCCGCACCGCCTCCGCGCGACCCTGTGCCGGCATCCCCTTCCCGCGCTACTTAGGTCGCGACCTGTCCCACCGCGAGCGCGCCGTCCCCGACCGTTCGGCCGGGCGCCCGCGTCCCAGGAGGCTTCATGACTCTCAAGACCAAGACCGCCCTCGTCACCGGCTCGACCAGCGGCATCGGGCTCGCCATCGCGCGCGCCTTCGCGGCGGAGGGGGCCAACGTCGTCCTCAACGGGTTCGGGGACGCGGCCGCCATCGAGGAGACGCGGGCCGGGATCGAGAGCGCCTATGGGGTCAAGGCCCGCTACTCGGCCGCCGACATGAGCAAGCCCGACGCGATCGCCGCCATGGTGCGCGAGGCGGAGGAGACCTTCGGGGCCGTCGACGTGCTGGTCAACAATGCCGGGATCCAGTTCGTCTCGCCGATCGAGGAGTTCCCGGCCGAGAAGTGGGAGCAGATCATCGCGATCAACCTGTCCTCGGCCTTCCATACGATGCACGCGGTGATCCCCGGGATGAAGGCCCGGGGCTGGGGCCGGATCATCAACACGGCCTCGGCCCACTCGCTGGTGGCCTCGCCGTTCAAGTCGGCCTACGTGGCGGCCAAGCACGGGATCGCGGGCCTGAGCAAGACGGCGGCTCTGGAACTCGCGCCCCACAAGATCACGGTGAACTGCATCTCGCCGGGCTATGTCTGGACGCCGCTCGTGGAGGCGCAGATCCCGGACACGATGAAGGCCCGCGGCCTCACCAAGGAGCAGGTGATCGAGGACGTGATGCTGAAGGCGCAGCCGACCAAGGAGTTCGTGACCGTCGACCAGGTGGCCGCTCTGGCGGTGTTCCTGTGCTCCGACGCGGCGAGCCAGATCACTGGCGCCAACATCAGCATGGACGGGGGCTGGACCGCGCAGTAGCGCGACCGGCCTCAACAGGCGCGCCTCGTCCGAGGGCCGGCCCCGCCCGTGCCGGGCGGGGCCGCTCCCGGTCAGCGGCGGCCGTGGACCAGCAGGGCGAGGCCGTAGCCCACCGCGCCCGCGATCAGCAGCGCGACCAGGGGATTCTCCTCCACCCGGGCGCCGACCGCGCTGCGCCCGTCGCGCAGGTACGAGCCGCCCCTCTGGTAGACGTCCTCCGCGACGTCGCCGGCGCGCTCGTAGGCGTCGCTCGCGTAGTCACCGGCGCGGTCGGCGATGTCCCGGGCCCTGTCCTTCACCTGACCGTAGACGTTCTGCGCCTGGCCCTGGGCCTCGCGGAAACGTCCCTCGACCGAGTCGCGGTTCGAGCCGGCGAGATCGCCGGCCGCGCCCTGAACCTTGCCGACGGCCTCCTTGGCGCCGCCGACGATCCGATCCGTATCCACCATGGCACTCTCCTGGACGTGAGCGCGGCGTCGCGACACGGGCGCCGCTCGTTACGCCGTCGTCCACCGAACGCGCGAGATGGCGTTTGTGCCCCCGATCACCGCGAAATTGTGCGCCTTCGGCCTGCGCGGCGGCCGGGACCGGTCAGAGCCCGATCAGCTCGGCGATGGCCGCCGCGCCGGCCGCCGGGGAGGTCTCGCCCCGGGCGACGCCGGCCTCCGCCTCGGCCGTGCGGCGACGGACCTCCGGGGAGCCGACGAGGCGCTGGTGCAGGCGCTCGTCGACCAGCGCCCACATCCACTTCACGTCCTGGGCCCGGCGCTTCGCCTGGATCTCGCCGGTCGCCGTGAGCTTCTCCCGGTGGTCGACGATCTTCGCCCACATTGCGTCGAGGCGCAGGTTGTGGAAGCCCGAGATCGTGACGACCGGCGGCGTCCAGGTGGCCGAGGCCGGGGTCAGGATGTGCAGCGCCGCCCGGTATTCCGAGGCCGCCGCGTTGGCGCGCTGCTCGGCTTCGCCCGCATCGGCCTTGTTGACCGCGATCATGTCGGCGAGCTCGAGGATTCCCTTCTTGATGCCCTGCAGCTCGTCGCCCGCCCCGGGCAGCATCAGCACGAGGAAGAAGTCGGTCAGGTCGGCCACCGCCGTCTCCGACTGGCCGACGCCGACCGTCTCGACGAGGATCACGTCGAATCCCGCGGCTTCGCAGAGCAGCATGGTCTCGCGGGTCTTGGCCGCGACGCCGCCGAGCGTGCCGGAGGAGGGGGAGGGGCGGATGAACGCCTTGGGATCGTGCGACAGCCGCGCCATCCGGGTCTTGTCGCCCAGGATCGAGCCGCCGGTCCTCGAGGAGGACGGGTCGACCGCGAGCACCGCAACCTTGTGACCGGCCTCCGTCAGGTTCGACCCGAGGGCGTCGATGGTGGTCGACTTGCCGACGCCGGGTACGCCGGTGATGCCGACGCGGATCGCCCGGCCGGTCTCGGGCAGGACCGAGTCGATCAGGTTCGCCGCCAGCGCCCGGTGATCGGCGCGCTTGGACTCGGCCAGCGTGATGGCCCGGGCCAGAGCGGCGCGGTCGCCGCGCAGCAGGCGCTCGCGGAGACTCTCGATGTCGATGGATGGCGTCATGCTCCCTTCATGGCCGCGGCGACGGCCGCCGTCGAGGGGGAGAGCATCGGGGTCGGGGGATCGCCGGCCTGTGTCCTGCCCACCACAAGCACGGCCGTGCCCGCTATTCACGCCACGTCGCGTCGCTCGTGCCCCGCGATGGTCACGATCCTAGGCAACGGAAGGCGTCCCGCCCGAGCGTAACCGGATCATGTCGAGCCAGATCGTCTCACGCCGCATCCTTCTTCGCTTCGGAGCGCTCGCGGGCGCCGCGGGCCTCGCCCCGTCGCTCGGCGCCTGCGTCACCGACGACCTCGGGTCTGGGGCGGCGCTGCCCGAGAAGCAGTCGGCCCTCGACGTCATGCCGGTGCTGCTGGTCGCCACGACCCGCAAGCCCGTGGGCAACCCGCCCCGGCCGCCGTATTTCAGCAGCGACCGCGGCCGCGGCCTGAGCTTCGCCGAGGTGCGCCTGTCACCGCCCGACCGCTCGCTGCTCGGCAAGGTCTCGTCCGTCATCACCGGCGACTGGACCATCGGCGCGGTTCCGAAATCCGAATCCGGACCGGGCGCTGCCGAGGCCTTCGCCCAGGCGGCCCTCGGACGCGACGTGCTGATCTACGTCCACGGCTACCGCGAATCGTTCGAATCGGCCGCGGTCAGCGCCGCCCGGCTCTCGGACGGGATCCGGTTCCGCGGCGTCTCCGGCCTGTTCACGTGGCCGTCGGCGGCCGCGACCCTCGACTACAATTACGATCGCGAGAGCGCCCTCTGGTCGCGCGACGCCTTCGAGGACCTGCTGAAGGCGCTCGCCGCGTCGCCGAGCGGCGGCCGCATCAACATCGTCGCGCACTCGATGGGCACGCTCCTGACGCTCGAGACGCTGCGCATGCTCCGCGCCGAGGCCGGCGAGGCCGCGATGTCGCGGATCGGCGCCGTGGTGCTGGCCGCGCCCGACATCGACTTCGACCTGTTCTCCAACGGCGTCGCCCGCATGGGACCCGACGTCTCGAAGATCACGGTGATCTCCTCGACCAACGACCGGGCGCTCGAACTCTCCGCCGCGCTGGCGGGGGGCGTGCGCGCCGGCGCCGCCGATCGCGCCAAGCTCGAGGCGCTCGGCGTGCGCGTCGCCGACGCCTCCGATTACGGCGGCGGCCTGATCAACCACGACCTGTTCCTCTCGAACCCGGACGTCCAGGGCGTGGTCAAGCGCGCCATCGCCCGCGGCGCCGGCGTCTGACGCTCACCCGGTCCGTGTCGCCATGCTCTGCGGCGGCAGGGGCTCCTCCGGCAGGACCGGCGCGTCGCCCGAGGAGTCCAGGTGGTCGATCCGGTCGGCCCAGACCCGGAAGCCCACCAGGGGATTCGGTCCGAACGTGTGGGTCAGCGGCACGTCCGCGGCGTCCCGGCCGTACGCGACCATGACCCGGCCGATCCGCGGGCTGTTGTTGCGCGGGTCGAACACGTGCCAGGCGCCACCGAGGTAGACCTCCATCCAGGCCGCGAAGTCGCCCGCCGGGTGCGGCTCAGGCTCGCCGATGAAGCTGATATAGCCGGTGCAGTACCGGGTCGGGATGTTCAGGGCGCGGCAGAACGCGACGGCCAGGTGGGTGAAGTCCCGGCAGACGCCGCGCCCGCCCGCGTAGGCGTCCGCGGCCGTGCGGTCGCGATGGGCGAACTCGTAGCCGAACACGATGTGGGCGTGGACGAAGTCGCAGACCGCCTGCACCCGGGCCCAGCCGGGCTCGGTATGTCCGAAGAGACGCCACGCCGCGTCGGCCAGCAGGTCGGACTCGCAGTAGCGGCTGGGGAGCAGGAACACGATCGTCTCGGCGGGCAGCGCCTCGATCGCGTGCTGCGCGGCCTCCGGGTGCGCCGGATCGGGCCTCCCGCTGTCTCGGATCACGGCGTCGGTCCCGACGGTGAAGTTGCCGGCGGGCGCGGTCAGCCGGCCGCACAGGTTGCCGAAACCGTCGCGGTAGATCGCCACCGGGACGGGCGGATCGGTCCGGAGCGTGTCGGGCGCTTCCAGGGCGGCCGCCCCGGAGGGATGCACGTTGAGCATCACCACCATGGGCACGGGGTAGGGGAAGGCGTAGCGCATCTCGCAGCCGAGCCTGATCCGCATGCGCGGGTGATCCTTCGTGTTCGAGACTGTGGCCGCCCTGATGGGCGCAGGATCCGTGCCGCGCCGAATCGTGCGGGTCGGGCCGCGACGGGCTTGGCGGCCGTCCGCTTCACCCCTACAGCATCCCCGCGCGACGCTCGTGTCAGACGGACGAAACCGAGACGTTTCTTCCCGGGGCAGCGCGTCGCACCCGTGCGCCAGCTCGCTGACCGGGCGCGCCTGAGGACGGTTACGAGAGGGATGCCGGCCATGTTCACGCTCGAGATCGACGGCACCGCCGTTGCGGTGATCAACAGCGACGAGGCGTCCGCCAAGGACCTCTTCACCTGTGACGGCTTCAAGGAAGACATCCGGACCATGACGACCGGCGGGAAGCCAGTCTGGAACGGCACGTCGGCGCTCACGGTCCGGGCCGCCACCGAGGACGAGGTCGAGATCTTCGAGGACGCCCTCGCCGAGGACGACGGCGAGGGTGATTTCGTCGAGGATCCGCGCCACACCGGGTCCGATTCGGACGACGAGGACGAGGCCGACATCGTCTTCCTCGTGGATATCGACGAGGACGAGGACGAGGCCGACGCCTGAGCGCGGCTGAACCTGACCGCCTCCCGGGCGGTTTCCGATCCGATCTGGATCGGAAACCGGGAGGACGGCATGGCTGACAGCAGACGGATCGTCGACGCGCTCGTGCGGTCGAGGCGCGGCGGGCTCGCCGCCGGTGCCGCCCTCGGCGGACTGGCGCTGATCGGCGGCCTCGCCTACCGGGCGCTGCGCGGGGCGCCCCCGCCCGAGGCCGGGGGCCCGGACTTCACGAAGGTCGACGAGGACGAGGCCCGGCTGATGCTGCGGGCCATGGTGGCGGCCACGACGGCCGACGGGATGGTCGACGCCGCGGAGCGCCAGCGCCTCGACGCCGCCGTGGCGGAGGCGGGCCTCGATCCCGACGGTCGAGCCTGGCTCGAGCGCGAGCTCGCGGACCCGGCCGACGTCGACGCGATCGCCGACCGGGTCGCGGATCCCGACGCGGCGGCCCGGATCTTCGCGGCGGCGCGACTCGCCATCGAGCCCGACACGCTCCAGGAGCGTCAGTTCCTGAAGATGCTGGCCGAGGCCCTCGACCTGCCCGCGGAGGCGGTCGAGCGTGTCGAGCGCGACATCGGAGCCTGACTGGCAACCTGCCCGAAGGGCGGATCTCCCACGGCGGCCGAGCTTCGTGCTAGGCTCCCGCGCGACGACGGGTCCGGAGGACGGCCCACGCGCGGGAGGACGGGACATTTCATGGCAGGACTGTCAGTGCCCGCGCCCGGGCGCGCCCGCCGGCGGGCCTGCGCGCTGGTCGCAGCCATGCTGATCGCCGGCGGCTCCGCGCGCGCGGCCGATCCGGCCGCCGGCCCCCTGACGATCGCCGAGCAGGGCAGCTTCTTCGTCGGCGGCCGCGACGTCCAGTCCGACACGCTCTCGACGCTGCCGGCCTACGCGCCGTCGGGCACGATCAGCGTCGACCAGATCTACGTCCGCTATCAGGTCCCGGTGAATGCCGGACGGCCGCCGCTGGTCCTGATCCACGGCTGCTGCCTCACCGGCAAGACCTGGGAGACGACGCCCGACGGGCGCATGGGCTGGGACGAGTATCTCGTCCGGCGCGGCTTCCCGACCTACGTGATCGACCAGGCCTGGCGCGGCCGCTCGGCGGCGAGCCCGGCCCAGATCAACGCCGTGAAGACGGGGCAGGCCGACCCCAAGACGCTGCCGGCCGTGTTCTCGGCCGGGCGCGAGCCGGCCTGGGCGATCTTCCGGTTCGGGCCGGAATACCCGAAGGTGTTCCCCGGCATGCAGTTCCCCCTGGAGGCCCAGGGCGAGTTCTGGAAGCAGATGGTCCCGGACTGGTCGGCCGCCCTGCCGGTGCCGAACCCGACCGTGCCGGCCCTGTCGGAGCTCGCCAAGCGGCTCAGGGGCGCGGTGCTGATCTCGCACTCGCAGTCGGGGATCTACCCGTTCCAGACCGCCGCCCTCGATCGGACCGGCCTGCGCGCCATCGTGGCCATCGAGCCGGCCGCCTGCCCGGACCCGGCCAAGGACGACCTCGCACCCTACAAGGACCTGCCGATCCTCGTCCTGTTCGGCGACTACGTCGACGCCTCGCCCCGCTGGGCGCCGCGGCTCAAGCAGTGCCGCAGCTTCGTGGCGGCCGCCAACGCCGCGGGCGGCAAGGCGGAGCTGATCCTGCTGCCCGAGATCGGCATCCACGGCAATTCGCACATGCTGATGCAGGACAAGAACAGCCTCGACATCGCCGACTGGCTGGTCGGCTGGATCGACAAGCGGGCGCCCGGCAAGTCCTGAGGCGTGCCGGTCGAACCGGTGTGCGTTCAAACGGTTCGGTCGCCACAACCGTCATCGCGAGCGCAGCGAAGTGACCCAGGGCTGCCCATCTTCGGCGGTCGTCGCGGCGACTGGATCGCTTCGCCGCCCTCGCGAGGACGGCGGCGCGGATGATGGCGTCCCTGCCGAGGTCGGCGACGGGGCGCGGTCTTAGCCCGGCCTGTGCGTGCTGAGGAACGTGCCCATCCGCTCCAGCGCCCGCCGGATGTTCTCGGCCGAATTGGCGTAGGACAGGCGGAGGTAGCCCTCGCCGTGGACGCCGAAATCCGGACCGCCGATCACCGCCACGCCCGCTTCCTCCAGGAGGGTCGAGGCCAGGGGCTTCGCCTTCCAGCCGGTCCGGGCGATGTTCGGGAAGGCGTAGAACGCGCCCTTGGGCGCGATGCAGGAGACGTCCGGCAGGGCGTTCAGCCCGTCGACCACGATCGCCCGGCGCCGGTCGAACTCGGCGACCATCTCGGCCACGCAAGCCTGCGGTCCGTCGAGCGCCGCGATGCCGGCCCACTGGGTCGCCGCGTTGACGCAGGAATGCGCGTTGACCGCGAGCTTGCGCGCCGCGTCGTAGAGCGGCTTCGGCCAGACCGACCAGCCGAGCCGCCAGCCGGTCATCGCGTAGGTCTTCGACGCGCCGTCGAGGTAGACCAGCCGGTCGCGGATCTCGGGATATTTCAGCAGCGAGTGGTGGGTCTCGCCGTCGTACGTCATGGTGCCGTAGATCTCGTCCGACAGCACCGCGACGTCGGGGTGCTCGGCGAGGCCCTTCACCAGGGCGTCGATCTCGGCCTTCGGCGTCACGCCGCCGGTGGGGTTGGCGGGCGAGTTGACGATCAGCAGCCGCGTCTTCGGCGTGATCAGCGCCAGGGTCTCGGCCGCCGAGAAGGCGAAGCCGTTCTCCTCGCGGATCGGCACCGGCACGGGCGTCGCCCCGGTGAACTCGATCATCGAGCGGTAGATCGGGAAGCCGGGGTCCGGATACAGGATCTCGGTCCCGGGCGCGCCGAACATCAGGATCGCCATGAACATGGTGACCTTGCCGCCCGGCACGATCATCACGGAATCCGGCGAGACCTCGACGCCGTGGCGGCGGTGGATGTCGCGGGCCACCGACTCGCGGAGCTGCGGGATGCCGACCGCCGGCGTGTAGCCGTGGTGTCCGTCGCGCAGCGCCTTGATGCCCGCCTCGACCACGTGGGCGGGCGTGGGCATGTCCGGCTGGCCGATGCCGAGGTTGATCACGTCCCGCCCCTGCGCGGCGAGGGCCTGGGCCCGCGCCAGAACCGCGAAGGCGTTCTCCTCGCCGATGCGCGAGAAGGCCGGGACCACGTGCAGCATCGCGCCCTCCGGGCGGTGGGACGTCAGTGCTTGGACCGCTCCGAGAGCTTCATCGCGCCGAACGACATCGCCGCGGCGATCGCGCCCAGGATCACGAAGGTCTTCACGGAGGCGTAGAACAGGTCCGGGTTGATGCCCTCATCGGTGTAGAGCACGAGCCCGATGGCCGCGAGCGGCAGCGAGATGAGGGCGAAGAGCGGGACGAGCGGGTTCATGTTCGGCACTCGGGATCCGGCGCGCGGCTGACCGCGGCCCTGGGAAAGCGCCCCTGCATATCACCGCGCTGCGAAGGTTGGGACCCCGCGAGCTGCAGTTTTTCGCCGGCTCGCCCGAACGCTCATGGATGCGCAATCATTTCGCGCAACAGTGGCGTCTCCGGGAGGGCGGACACGTATGCGTTGGGCATCGGTCGATTCGAAAGGCAAGGGAGCGGGGAGTTCAGGCTCCAGATCCTCCAGCGTCGAGACGCTGGCGCTCCATATCGGGCGGCTGCTGCGACATCCCGCCTACCGGCGCGAGTCGGTCGTGAGTCCGCTCCTGCGGCGCCACCTGCCGTTCGAGGCCGGCTACGCCTGGAACGGCGAGGCCGGCCTGCGCGCCCGGCTGACGAGCGCCGCCCTCGACGAGGCGAGCATGGATCACCTGATCCGCAACGTGCAGGCCGAGTTCCTGCGCCTGCGCCGGCCCGCCGATACCTGAGCCGGATCCGGCTCAGGCCGGGACCCGGACGGTGGCCCGCAGGCCACCCAGCGGGCTGTCGTGCAGGGTTATGTCGCCGCCGTGGGCCCGGGCGATGTCCCGGGCGATCGACAGGCCCAGTCCGGAGCCGCCGGCATCCTGGCGGGCGTCGTCGAGCCGCACGAACGGCTTGAACACGTCCTCGCGGCTCTCCGCCGGAATGCCGGGCCCGTCATCGTCGATCGAGACGAGGAAGGTCCGGGCCTCCAGCCGGCCGGAGATCGCCACCGTCTCGCCGTAGCGGACGGCGTTGGCGGCGAGGTTGAACAGGCAGCGCCGGAAGGCGCCGGGCCGCACCGTGACCTCGGGCGCGCCGGCGAGATCGACCGCGGAGACGTGGGCGCCGAGGCGCTCGACGTCGGTCCGCAGGTCCTCCAGCAGGGCGCGCATGTCGGTGGGCGTCGCGGGCTCGGCCGAATCGCCCCGCGCGAAGGCGAGGTAGCCCTCCAGCATCCGGCTCATCTCGTCGACGTCGCGGCTGAGATCCTCGATCTCCTCGGTCTGCTCGATCAGCGCCAGGGACAGGCGGAACCGGGTCAGGATGGTGCGCAGGTCGTGGCTGACGCCGTTCAGCATCGTCGTGCGCTGCTCCATCGCCCGCTCGATGCGCCGCTTCATCTCGATGAAGGCGTGGCCGGCCTGACGCACCTCGCGGGCACCGCGGGGCCGGAACTCGATCTCCCGCCCCTTGCCGAAGCCCTCCGCCACGGCCGCGAGCCGCAGGATCGGCTTGATCTGGTTGCGCAGGAACAGGATCGCGACGCCGAGCAGCACCAGCGACGAGCCGATCATCCACACGAGGAAGATGTGCGAGTTCGACGCGTAGGCTTGGCTGCGCCGGGCGGTGATGCGCATCACCCCGTCGGGGATCGCCACGCGGATCTCGATGAGGTTCGAGCGCCCGACCGTGTCGATCCAGAACGGTCTTCGGATCTGGCGCTTGATCTCGTCGGACAGGGCCTCGTCGAGGATCGAGAAGAACGGGCGCGGGCCCGGGGGCGGCAGCTTGGCGCCCTTGAGGATGTCGAGGTCGAGGTTCAGCCGTTCCCCGGCGATGCGCGCGAGGGTCTCGGCATCCTTGTCCTGCGGGTAGCTCTCGTAGATGTCGATCAGCGCGGCGACGTCCGCCGTGACCGCCGCCGACAGGCGCTTGGTCACGAGCTGCCAGTGCCGCTCCATGAAGGTGTAGGCGATCACCGACTGGAGCAGGACCACCGGCGCGATGATGATGATCAGCGAGCGGGCGTAGAGGCCCTTCGGCAGGACGTCGCCGATCGCCCGGCTGACGCGCTTCCACAGGCGGCGCGGGGGCGAGCGCGGCGGTTCCTTGCGGAGCGCCCGGGCGAGGGCGGGATCCGGGGCGTTCATGGGGCTGGGCGCCGGGGCCGGGCCCATCGGGCGAGAGGGGCCTCGGTTTCAGCGAAACGTCCACCCCACGCCCTCATCCTGAGGTGACCGCGCCAGCGGGCCTCGAAGGAGGGCTCCAGGGGTCGCGCGGCCGGCTGGAGGGCTCCTTCGAGGCCTCCGCCGCGCTCCGGCACCTCAGGATGAGGCTGTGGTTTGGACATGCCGGACACTAATCGGGGCGCCGTCTCCGCGAAAGATCGTGGGTGCAGAGTATGGCCGACCGACGATCTCGGCCAATGTTTCCTGACGCTCCCTTCAGCATGAGGGCTTCTTGCACCGCGGCACGCGGGCCATACCTGTGAGGGGCGGGGGGCGCCCGCCGGCCGGAAGTCCACGAGGCCATGCTCAGCACAGACACAGACATCCTCTCCGCTGCCCAATCCTGGCGGCGCGACGGCCGCGCCGTGGCCCTCGCCACGGTGATCGAGACCTGGGGCTCGGCGCCCCGACCGGTGGGCAGCCACCTCGTGGTCGACGGCGAGGGCAATTTCCTCGGCTCCGTCTCCGGCGGCTGCGTCGAGGGCGCGGTGATCACCGAGGCGATCGAGGTGATCGAGGCGGGCGTGCCCCGCGTCCTCGAATTCGGCGTCGCGGACGAGACCGCGTGGCGCGCCGGCCTGTCCTGCGGCGGCCGGATCCGGGTCTTCGTCGAGCGGGTCGACTGATGCGCGGCGACGTCCTGGCAGCGCTCAACGACGCGCGGGCCGCGCGCCGCGCCGCGATCCTCATCACCGACATCGCCGACGGCGCGCAGCGCCTCGTCGGCGAGGACGCGATCGCCGCCGATCCCCTCGCCGACGTGCTGGCGAAGCACCTCGCCTCCGGCAAGAGCGGCCTCGTCGAGGCGGGCGGGCGGACCCTGTTCCTGACCGTGCAGGTGCCGCCGGTGCGGCTCGTGGTGGTGGGCGCGGTCCACATCTCGCAGGCCCTGGCGCCGATGGCGGCTGGGCTCGACCTCGCGCTCACGGTGATCGACCCGCGCACCGCCTTCGCGACCCCCGAGCGCTTCCCCGGCACCGCGCTGATCGCCGAATGGCCGGACGCCGCCCTCGGGACCACCGTGCCGGTCTTCGACCGCTACTGCGCCCTGGCGGCCCTGACCCACGATCCGAAGATCGACGATCCCGCGCTGAAGGCGGCGCTGACGGCCGAATGCTTCTACGTGGGCGCCCTCGGCTCCCGGAAGACCCACGCGTCGCGCGTCGCGCGGCTCACCGAGGCCGGGTTCACGCCGGCGCAGATCGGCCGGATCCGCGCGCCGATCGGCCTGCCCATCGGCGCCGTGAGCCCGGCCGAGATCGCCCTGGCGGTGCTCGCCGAGATCGTCGCCGCCCTGCACCGCGTGCCCCGCCCGGAGGTCGCGTGAGGTTCGGAACCGTCCCGGTCGCGGACTCGGCCGGGCTGATCAGCGCGCACACGGTGCGGCGGGCCGACATCACCCTGCGCAAGGGCGCCGTCATCGCCGCGGAGGCCGCCGCCGGCCTGGCGCGGGCCGGCCTGTCGGAGATCGTGGCGGCCACGCTCGAGCCCGGCGACGTCGGCGAGGACGCCGCCGCGGCGCGGCTCGCCGCGCGCCTGCGCGGGCCGAACCTGCGCGTCGAGGCGCCCTTCACCGGCCGCAGCAACCTGTTCGCCGAGACGGCGGGGGTGCTCACCCTCGATCCGGCCCGGATCGACGCGGTCAACGCCGTCGACGAGGCGGTGACGGTGGCGACGCTGCCGCGCTTCCGGCCGGTGGTCGAGGGCGAGATGGTCGCCACGGTGAAGATCATCCCCTACGCCGTGCCGGGCGCCGTGCTGGCCCGGGCCTGCGCGGCCGCCGAGGGGGACGTCCTCGCGGTGGTGCCGTATCGCCGCCGCCGGGTGGCCGTGGTTTCGACGCGCCTGCCGAGCCTCAAGGAGACGACGATCGACAAGACCCTCCGGGCCCTGGCCGACCGCCTCGCGCCCGCGGGCGCGGCGATCGTGGCCGAGACCCGGGTGCCCCACACCGCCGCCTCCGTGGCGGCGTCCCTGGCGGAGATGATCGATCGCGCCGGGGCCGACCTCGTGGTGGTGTTCGGCGCCTCGGCGATCGCCGACCGGCGCGACGTCATCCCGGCCGGCATCGCGGCGGCGGGCGGCCGGGTCGACCATCTCGGGATGCCGGTCGACCCCGGCAACCTGCTCCTCGTCGGCGCCCGCGGCGGCGTGCCGGTGATCGGCGCGCCGGGCTGCGCCCGCTCGCCCAAGGAGAACGGCTTCGACTGGATCCTCCACCGCCTGCTGGCGGACCTGACCGTGACCCGGGCCGACATCGTCGCCCTTGGCGTCGGCGGCCTGCTGATGGAGATCGTCTCGCGCCCGCAGCCCCGCGCCGGCGGCGCGGCCGCGGCGGACGAGCCGGATCCGGGGGCGGAGGACCGGGATGTCTGAGATTGGCACGATCCTGCTCGCCGCGGGCCTCGGCAGCCGGTTCGGCGCCGCGCCGAAGCTGCTCGCGCCCCTCGACGGGCGGCCGCTGGTGCGCCACGCCGCGGAGGCGGCCCTCGGCGCCCGGCCCCGGCCGGTGGTCGCCGTGCTCGGCGCGCACGCGGCGGCGGTCCGCGACGCGCTGGCGGGGCTCGACCTCGTCCGCGTCGACAACCCGGATTACCGCTCCGGCCTCGCGAGCTCGCTGCGCGCCGGCCTCGCGGCGCTGCCCGCCACCTGCACGGCCGCCATCGTCGTGCTGGGCGACATGCCGCGCGTCACCGCCGCGCATCTCGACCGCTTGGCGGAGGCCTTCGCGGAGGCCTCCGCGGGCGCCGCGGAGCCGCCGGCGGCCGTGGTGCCGGTGCAGGCCGGCCGGCGCGGGAACCCGGTGCTGCTCAACCTGCGCCGCCTCGGCCCGGACATCGCCCGCCTCGCCGGCGATCACGGCGCGGGGCCGCTCCTGAGGGGGCGGCCGGACGTGCTGGAGATCCCGGGCGATCCGGCGACCGCCCTCGACGTCGACACGCCGGACGCGCTGGCCGCGCTGCGCGGTTAGCGCCCCGCCGCGTCGCGCCCGCGCGCGGCCTTCGCCTCGGCCCGGCACCGGTCCGAGCAGTAGCGGACCTCGTCCCAGACGCGCTCCCACTTCTTGCGCCACGCGAACGGGCGGCCGCATTGGGCGCAGATCTTCTCCGGCAGATCGCCCTTGCGGCGCATCGGCGGCATCGCGGCTCCTCCCGGCCTATCCGGGCCGGCGCGCGTCGGGGCCGGTCCCGGCGGCCCGGCGCAGGCGCGCGTCCAGCGCGTGGGCGAGGCCGAGCATGATTGCGATCCCCCCGACATTGACCGCGATCTGCAGCGGCCAGGTGGGGTCGAAGGTCCGGTAGAGGATGCGGCCGATCAGCGCCGCCAGGCATCCGGCGGCGAAGATCTCCAGCGAGTGCCGCCCGCAGGCGTCGACGAGGCGCAGCCGCCGCCACCGGCTCGCGCGGGCCAGGGCGGGCGCGCTGAACAGCAGGTAGGCCAGCGCCAGCATGTTGATCAGGCGCAGGGGCGCGACGTGGCTCTTGTCGGGCGGCCCGATCGCCAGCGGCCGGAGGTCCGGAAGCCCCCACTCCGCCCAGGACCCGCCCTGCAGGAACGCGAAGGCGAGGTAGGCCGCGGCCGCCGCCACGGCCCAGCCGCGCCGCGGCAGCAGGCCGTCATGGGCGCGGACCGTGACCGCGAGCGCCGCACCGATCACGAACAGGAACTGCCACGCGAAGGGGTTGAAGTACCACCCGTCATCCACCGCCGCGGCGTTCGGGAGGTTCAGCTGGTGATCGACGTTGGCGGCGAGCCAGAGGGCGCCCGACAGGCCCAGTACGCCCCAGATCCCGCGCCGCATCCCGAGATAGATCAGCGGGAACAGCGCCAGCAGCAGGATGTAGAGCGGCAGGATGTCGAGGTAGTTCGGCAGCGCGTTCAGCGCGAGGCCGCGCAGCAGGCCCGGCAGGAGACCCATCTGCAGCAGCGGCGCGACGCCGAATCGCGGCGTCAGGCCGGTGAGGTCCATCCAGATCCGGACGATGACCAGGGTCGCGAGCAGCAGCCCGGCCTGGAACAGGTAGATGCGCAGGCAGCGCTTGGCGATGCGCGTGAGCGCCGTCCGGATCCCGGCGCGCCGGAACAGCCCGCCGTAGGCGATCATCGACGAGTAGCCGGCCAGCAGCACGAAGATCTCGGCCGCGTCCGAGAACCCGAAATTGTGCAGCGTCAGCAGGGCCGGTGCGTTGCGCGGGATGTGGTCGATGAAGATCGTGAGGAGCGCGAGGCCGCGCACCACGTCGACCCGCGCGTCGCGCGCGGGCTTCGCCGGCCGTGCCTCCGCGGGCGGTGGGGGGAGCGCCCGCGGTTCCGCGGCGCCGGGCCGTTCGAGATCGTCGAGGCGCGTCACTCAGCCCATCACCGTGGCGCTATCCGTCCGGACGCGGAGCGGCCGGGGCCGCGGTGCAACCATAGCGCGCCGGCCGCCCGAGGCCCCGCCGATCACGCGCCTTTGTTCGGATGTGCACAACGGCGGGGTCGCACCGATGATCCGCCCGTCGCGGCGGCCGTTGGCCGCGCCGCCCCCTCGCGTCGCGGCAAGGCGCGGTATAGACGCGGCCGACGATCCCGGTTCCCGGCGCCCGCGCCGGCACGGGGCGCGTCGCTGGGTTCGTGGCAGGGTTGAGGGCAAGGGGCATGCGCGTCCTCGTCACCGGAGCGGGAGACTATCTCGGCCGCCGCCTGCTCGAGGCGCTGCGTCGGGACCTGCCGCCGGGCAGCCCCATCCTCGGCCTCGACCGGAGCCCGCCACCGTCCCTCGACGGCGTGACGCTGAGGGCCGTGGACCCGTTCGACGCGCGCGAGCTCGCCGAGACGGTCGCGGCCTTCGACCCGACCTGCGTGTTCCACCTCGCGGCGCTGGCCTCGGTGGCGCAGTCGAGCGAGACGCCGTCCTACGCCTGGCGGGCGGAACTGCTCGGCACCCTCAACCTCGCCGAGGCGATGGCGCGGACCCGCGCGGCGCTGGTCTTCCTCAGCTCCACGGTCGTCTACGGCGAGGTGTTCCGCGCCTGCCCGCGCCCGGACGAGAGCGTCACGCCGCGCCCCGACACGATCTCGGGCCGGACCAAGAACGCCTGCGAGTACATCCTCCGCGACGTGCTGGCGAATGCCCGGATCAAGCATCTCGTGCTGCGGCCGTCGAACTACATCGGGGCCGGACAGAGCGAGACCTTCGTGGTCGCCTCCTTCGCCGGTCAGATCGCCCGCATCGAGCGGGGGCTGGCGCCGCCGAGCCTGGAGGTCGGCGACCTCTCGGCGGGGCGCGACTTCCTCGACGTGGCCGACGTCACCGCGGCGTGCCTGCGCGTGATCGCCCGGATCGACGAGCTGCCGGACGGCGGCATCTTCAACGTGGGATCGGGGGTCGTCACACCGGTCTCCGACATCCTGGAGACGCTGCGCGGCCTGACGGAGGCGCGGTTCGACCTGCGCGTCGCGCCCGGCCGGGTCCGCCCGGCGGGCGTGCGCAGCGAGGGCTGCGACCCCGCTGCCTTCGCGACCGCCACCGGATGGGCCCGGGCCATCCCGCTCGCGCAGAGCCTGGCGACGATCCTGGCGGAGGCGCGGGCGCGTATCCGGTGATCCGTCACCGGGCAGAGGTGACGGCAACGCCCTCGGCACGGGCGCGCGGCTCCGGAACGCCGGCGGCGCCCCGGAGCCGCGACCGGTCTCAGCGCGAGAAGCGCTTGTACTTGATCTTCTTCGGCATGATCGAATCCGCTCCGAGCCGGCGGACCTTATCGGCCTCGTAGTCGGAGAAGTTGCCCTCGAACCACTCGACGTGGCTGTCGCCCTCGAAGGCCAGGATGTGCGTGGCGATGCGGTTCAGGAACCAGCGATCGTGGCTGATGATGACCGCGCAGCCGGCGTAATCCTCCAGCGCGTCCTCGAGGGCGCGCAGGGTCTCCATGTCGAGGTCGTTGGTCGGCTCGTCGAGGAGCAGCACGTTGGCGCCGCCCTTCAGGGTCCGGGCGAGGTGAACGCGGTTGCGCTCGCCGCCCGAGAGGGTGCCGACCTTCTTCTGCTGGTCGGGTCCCTTGAACGCGAAGGCCGCGCAGTAGGCGCGCGAATTGATCTCGCGCTTGTTGAAATAGATGATGTCGTTGCCGCCGGAGACCTCCTGCCAGACCGTGGCGTTCGGGTCGAGGGCGTCGCGCGACTGGTCGACGTAGCCGAGCTTCACGGTCTCGCCGACCTCGATCTTGCCGTTGTCGGGCTTCTCCTGGCCGGTGATCATCTTGAACAAAGTGGTCTTGCCGGCCCCGTTCGGGCCGATCACACCGACGATGCCGCCGGGCGGCAGCTTGAACGACAGGTCCTCGATCAGCAGCCGGTCGCCGAACGCCTTGCTGAGGTGCTCGAACTCGATGACGTTGTTGCCGAGCCGCTCGTCGATCGGGATGACGATCTGCGCGGACGCGTCGACCTTCTGCGCCTGCTTGGCGACCAGCTCCTCGTAGCGGGTGATGCGCGCCTTCGACTTCGACTGGCGGGCCTTCGGCGAGGCGGCGATCCATTCCTGCTCGCGGGCGATGGAGCGCTGCCGGACCATGTCCTCGCGGCCCTCCTGCTCCAGGCGCTTCTGCTTCTGGACCAGCCACGCCGAGTAGTTGCCCTCGTACGGGATGCCCTTGCCGCGATCGAGCTCCAGGATCCAGCTCGTCACGTTGTCGAGGAAGTAGCGGTCGTGGGTCACGATCAGGATCGCGCCCGGATACTGGCGCAGGTGACCCTCAAGCCAGTTCACCGTCTCGGCGTCGAGGTGGTTGGTGGGCTCGTCGAGCAGCAGCAGCTCCGGCTCCCACAGGAGCAGGCGGCACAGCGCGATGCGGCGGCGCTCGCCGCCCGAGAGGGTCGCGACCGGCTGCTCGTCGCTCGGGCAGCCCAGGGCTTCCATGGCCTGATCGACCTTCGAGTCGAGCTCCCAGAGGCCCAGCGACTCGATCCGGTCCTGGAGCTCGGTCATCTCGTCGGCGGTCTCCTCCGAGTAGTTCATGGCGAGCTCGTTGTAGCGGTCGAGCATGGCCTGCTTCTCGGCGACGCCCTCCATCACGTTCTCGCGGACGGACTTGCTCGGATCGAGCTGGGGTTCCTGCGGCAGGTAGCCGACGCGCGCGCCCTGCGCGACCCAGCCGTCGCCGGTGAACTCCTTGTCGATGCCCGCCATGATCTTGAGCAGCGTCGACTTGCCGGAGCCGTTGATGCCGAGCACGCCGATCTTGGCGTCGGGGTAGAAGGACAGGTTGACGCTATCCAGGACCTTCTTGCCGCCGGTATAGGCCTTGGTCAGGCCCCGCATGTGGTAGATGAATTCGCGAGCCATCGCGGATCGTCCTCGGCGCGTTGTTCGGGACCGCGCGGATCGTGCCAGCGGCACGGGTCAGGCACCGGGCCTCAGCACCCGTCCTGGACGCGCGTCCCTACGATATAGGAATTACCCTCTCGGAGTATCAGGCCCGCCGGGACGCGGCAAGGACGCGACAAGGACGGGCTGGCCGCCGGCGGGCGCCGGAACGCTCACGCGAAGGGGTTCTTGACCGTTCCCGGCGGCGCGTCCGGCACCTCCGCCACCGCGTCCGGCAGGTCGGACGCCTCCAGGGCCTTCACGATCGCGTCCAGCGTCTCCCGGAGCAGCCTGGCCTGCTCCAGGCCGGTCCGGTCGCGGGTCAGGTCGAGGGACCCGTGCAGGGCGATCCGGTCCGTGCCGTTCTCGAAGCTCAGGGCGCCGACGGAGCGCACGCCGGCATCGTCGGCGAACGGCGCGAAGCCCTCGGTGTCCGAGTTCTTGCCGTCCGGGCTCTCGCTCTCCGGGCTTGCCGTCTTGGGCCGGGCGCGTCTCTTGTTCTCGGGCATCGGGTCCTCTCAGAAGCTCTCAGAAGAACGTGCGCAGGAAGTCGCGGACGAGCTTGCGCAGGGCGCGGGCGAGTTCGCGCTCGAGCCAGTCCTGCCAGGTCTGCTCGTGCCGGGGCCGGCGCTCCTCCGCGCGGGCGGAGGCCTGAGGATCCGGCAGCCCCATCGCGGTCGCCCGGGCCGCGGGCGGCAGGCCGGGAAAGACGTCGATGCCGGCTTCCTGGCGGAGATCGTCGATCGACAGGGCGCGCCAGTCTCTCGAATCGTCGTTCCGGGCGAGGTAGGCGCCCGCCTCGCCGCGGGACGGGTCGTAGACGGCCTTGAACAGCTGTGTCGGGACGAGCACGCCGCCCTTGATCTGCTGCACCGCGTCGCCCGCGAAGATCACCCCGGTGACGACGAACAGCGCGCCCCGGCGGGTGGCCAGGCGCCGGATGCTCTCCTCGATATCCGCCCAGAGTCCCCGGTTCAGGACGCGGTTCTGCGGCACGATGTTGGCGAGGCTGAACGACTCGGCCTGGGCGGCGAGGGTCGGCATGTCCCCGGCCGGCGCGAGATGGCCCCGGTCGAACCCGCTGCGGACGTAATCCTCCAGCGCGGCGCGCTGATCCTCCGGCAGGCGCGCCTCCTCGTGGAAGGAATCGTCGCGGGCCACCGCCCGGGCCGCCGCGACGCTGGCGCGGGTGAGGTGCTCGGCGGCGTAGAGCGGCGTGCGCGTCACGCCGGAATGCAGGACCGCGAAGGCCTCGAAGCACAGCGGGACCGCGCGGACGGCGAGCTTCGGATTCGTGAGGACGGGCGACTGCCCGTCGGCGAACAGGGCCGGACAGGAATCCTGGGCGCGGACCGGGGGCGCGACCAGCGCGAGGGTCAGGACCGCGGCGGCGAGCGTCGGTGCCCGCATCACCAGCAGACGCGGACCCGGCGGACGCCCTCCGGGGTCGGGCGGTCCCGCCACGCGCAGGGCCGGCCGAGGCTGTTGCTGAACGGACGGGCATCGCGATCGGGACCGCCCGGCGCGACCCGCGCCGGGCAGTCGCCGAGGAAGTTGCAGAGGAAGTCGAGATTGCCGTCCGGCGGCCGTGGCTGGGCGTAAGCTTGGCCGTGAACCGTAATCGCGAACATGAGCAGGATTGTGCACAGACGAGCCGGATTCAAAGGCGAACCTCTTGTGGCGTTAAGGGCACGTGACTGAAAAAAACGCCGGCCCGACATTGATCGCGCCGCCGATCGTCCGTAACTGGCACTATCATGACAGCGACGGACGGGCGGGTTCTAGCATGAACGCGTGTCCCCGGGCTGCTGGCGTCGCGGTTGCCGAGAGCCCGCGACGGAGCCGTCGCCATACTCGAACGAATGGATGCGAGCATTGGCACTTTCCCCTGAGCAATCGGCGTTGCTGGACCGCGTTCCGTCTCCTTCGGCGCTGCGGCGCCTTCCGGAGTCGGAGCTGCAGGCGGTGGCCGACGCGGTGCGCGCCGAGATGATCGACGCGGT
>NZ_FNWP01000016.1:0-148099 GCF_900108435.1 Methylobacterium sp. 275MFSha3.1
GCCGGTCTTGACGAGCACGCCCGGCTGGCTGCCGTCGGCGATCGGCCCCGCGAAGGTGGCGGTGCCGAGGTCGATCTGCAGGGTGCCGGGGCCGGCCAGCGTGATCGGGCGGGCGGTGGCGAAGCCGTCGGCCAGGACCTCGAGGGTGCCGCCGCCGAGGGTCAGGCCGGTGCCGGCGGCGCCGAGATTGGCGTCGCGGGAAACGGCCAGGGTGCCGCCGAGGATGGTGGTGCCGCCGGCATAGGTGTTGGTGCCGGCAAGTTCGAGGGTGCCGAGCCCAACCTTAATCAGGTCGCCAGGCCCGGAGACGTCGCCGCCGAGGCTCGCAACATCGAGCGGGTTCAGCGCCGTCGTACTCATCAGGAAGACGGGAAGGCCGGTCGTGAATTGCGAGGCCAAGCTCAAGCTTCCCTGCAGTGCGATCATCGGCTGGGCAATGAGATCTGCACTTTCGGGGGCAATGCGCTGGTAACCCGCGAACCCGCTATCGGCGTCATAGATGAGATTGAAGCCGCGGAGGATCGTGATCGTCGTGTTGATATAGGTTGCGCCGGTATCAGGCATCGGCGTGCTCTCCGCATAGACCTCGCCCACCGGCGCAAGCGGATTGCGCGTGTCACCAACTCTGAAGCTGTAAAGCGCTACAGGCGGGCTCGTACGACCCGGCATGTAAACTGTTACGAGAGTTCCCTTGGGGATCCTCGCATGGGGTGTGAGGCTGCTGCCATCCGGGAGGATGATGTAGGAGTCGTAGAGGCCCGTATCAGGCAGAACAGTTCCGGAGCCGATGGCGCCCCCAGCCTGCAGGTCGCCCGGCGTCATCTGCCATTCGATGGCGTTCCCCGATTTCGGGCCGGCAGCTAACCTAAGGAACGTCGTCCCTTGTATATTCGCGGCGGTAAGTCCAAGTTGTATTCCGTCCTTAGTTATAATGTAGCCACGCACAAGCTTGGATGCGTCGCCAGCGGCGATATAGTTGATATTGAGCAACGGATTTGCATCGGGTGTCCCATTCGGGAAACCCTTTGCCTCACGGCCGAAGCCGACACCAAACATCTGTGTCTTAATTTCGCCGGTTACGGCAACGCCGCCCACTGTTTCCGCCGTCACCTGCAGTATGGGTACGCGCGCGGCAGCGACAGGTTTTTTCGTTGCCGGGTCGTAAAGCTGCACGGTGGTCTCGTAGAGCTGACCTGTTAAGACACGCTGGCTGCTAGAATATGTGATCTGTCCCGGTCCGATCGGCGCTTGGCCAGGAGCAGGTTGCCAAACTTTAGAGTCCTTTCCGATGGCTATACCCGTCGAACCAGTATCGAGCATGAAATTGCTTGGGCTCATGCCGTCGATACCGACACTCAGCGTTGCTCCGGGGCTATTGTTGCCAAATTCGTCCTTTGCCTTCCAGATAATTGGAGACGCAAATGGGATAGCAATACTGGTAGATTTGTCCGTATATAAGCCCCACGGCAGTCCCTCAGCGCTCCCGGCCGTGGCGGGCATTGAGAACGCCATACCCGCGAGCAGCGCAGCACGATAACGATAGCCGTCTGTCAAAATCATCCAATAAGACTTCTAAATATACGATCGGGAAGATTCAGAAAAGAAACGGAAACATTAACAATCGGTAAACCGTCTCTTAGGGAGTCATCCTCGTTTGTCGATCCGGAAGCTTTGCGCGTCCCATACGGCATTTCTCGAACGGTATAAGTGCTCGGCGTCGTTGACGATGCTGCTGCTCGCCTGCCACGCCGCCTGGGCGCCGTGCACGCCTAGTCCGATCGCCTTCGCGAGCGCCGAGTGCTTTGCAGCATAGCCGGCGACGACCATGGGATAGTCGTGGGGCAGGCCGAAGCGTGCGCGGTAGCTGTCCGGTGTCAGACCGTAGGCCGTGAGGTGCCGCTTCAGCGTCCTGTATTCGCAGCCGTTGATGAAGCTGATCAGCCTGTCCGGGTGGATGGACTTGCGGATCTGGGCGGGTGTCGGGGCGGGGCGGTCGGGCTCCGGCTCGGCGACGATCGGCGGGCCCGCGTCGCCCAGCGCGAGCAGGCCGTCGCGGACGGTGCGCATCAGGCCGGGCAGATCGGCCGCGGCCACCGCTTGGCGGCTGACGAAGGCCGCCACGATGCCGGCGGTGGGCTGAGGAGGTCGTCGGGGGAATCGGACATGGGGTTCTCCTGATCAGAGGGTCGATCGCGAGGACCGGGCGGATGAGGAGCGGCCACGATCAGGCCGCGGAGGTTGCCGTGGGCGGCAGCGGGCTCCCAAAGCGCCAGCCGTCCTGGCCGCCGATGTGGATGGGGGTTCATCATCGGCCTGCCGAGGCGCCGGTAGTGTGCGGCCCACGCTTCCCATCCGGGCGAGTCGTCGCGGACGAAGACGCGGCTGTGCGGCGCCCTGGGCTGGGCAGCGGGGCGAAGTCGGTCTGGCGCAATCACGTCTGCGACGCGAAGGCGTAGCCCGGCTTGCGCTGAGCGTGTGCCGCGTAGGCCCGTGCCGCGGCGATCGCCGCGAGTTGCTCGGATTCGGACAGCACCTCGAAGACGGCGCGGGCATCCCGGGCCCGGCTCCCGACGAGGCCATCCGGCCAGACCGTGACGAGATGCTCGAATCGTACGGCGACCGGATCGAGCTGGCCGCCGGCGGCTGGTCTTCCGCCGGTCCGTGACCCTGCAACTCCGAAGCTACCACCGTCGCTGCCAAGTATTTTGAATACGGGCTCCTTGCCGCTGCTGTGAGAGATGCTCTTCAGCGCGGAGGCCGAATGAGGCGCCGCAGCTGACGTGCTCTGAAGCACCTGAGCTCTCCGAGGTCGGAGATATGTACTCCCGCAGCGAACCGGCGAAATCAACCGGATCGCCCCAGATCAAATTAGATCTGTTCAATGCGCCATCTGTTAACGAAAGCAGCAATCCATGAAGTCCATTGTTGTTGCCGCAGCCATTTCGATCGCCTCGATCGGCGCGGCGAATGCGGGACCTATCATCGCCCTGGATAAGGCATTCACAACCTCCGATCAGCCCCTCGTGTCCAACGTCGCTTGGCTCAGCCGCTACGGCAAACTCTGCTATCACGGCACGAGGTGGATCCCCGCTTGCCATGCCACCAATCGGCCGGTTGGCTACATGAGAGGTCACTGGAACGCGACCCGTACTCGCTTCATTCCGGGGCGTTACTATTGAGGCGCCGGAAACGAAGTGATCCAACCTGCGCCTCATGTGAGGCGCGGTCCGGCCATGTGGCAATTGCAGTAAGCGCAGCTCGTGCTTCGAGATCACAAATGCTGCGCGATCAACACACCTCAAAATTACGACCGGAAATCTGTGGTTTGTTGCAGTATTACAGTCAGATCAGGTAGCAGTATGAGCAAGGCCGCTCTTCGCACCCTTGCCGGTGCATTTGCTGGCGCAGTGGCCAGCGTGACTTTGGTGCCCATGGCCCTTGCAGCGCCAAGTGCGCCCGCCGCTGAGACATGTGACTCGGACGACCCAACCATCTGTCTGAGCCGCCATGGCGAAGCGGCTGTGAATATGTTGTCTAAGGCTTACGCCGACGCATCCAAAAAGGTCGCTCCGATGTGCTTCGAGGTGATCGGCCCGGCCATCGGCGATTGCTTGGAGCGTGCTCAACGAGTCGCGGACAAGGAGCTCAATGAGACCTACGCCCGTGCGATGAAGTCGATAGGCAGCGACGATGACGCAGCCCGCAAATGGCGCGAAAAACTCAAGCTCGCACAACAGGCTTGGCTTCGATTTCGGGATGCCGACTGCGGCGATGTTATATCATTCGAGTGGATGGACGGTACAGGCGCCGGTCCAGCGGGATCAACCTGTCTGGTCGCGCATACCATAGAGCGAGCAGCAGAACTTAAGCGGCGCTACGACCGCAAATAGATTTGAGACGCGGACTTTGGGCCCCTCCTGGCCTTAACGCCCCCGTTTCTAGCCCTCGATGGATTTAGTTTGAGATAGATATACACCGCGCCGGACGAATAGGCGCATACGCTAAGGCAGCACCCGCGGAATATAAAGGTGTCGACGATGAAGGCTCTCGCTCTCTCTATTATTTTATCTGCCGGCTTTCTTAGCGCGGCATACGCTGCACCGAATGATGCGACGCCATCAGCCTCGAAAGAACCGCCGCCCTTGGCCTGCATGGATGACAATACAATAGACGCCTGCCTGAAACGTCATGGTGAGGATGCAGCGAAGGCGCTGTCGAAGGCCTACGGAGATGTTGCGGGCAAACTTGATGCTGCCTGTTCTGAGGTAATCAGCCCAGGGATGACCGCCTGCCTGGGTCGAGCCCAGGAAATCGCAGATAAGAAATTGAACACGATTTACGCACGCGCCATGAAATCGATCAGCATCGAGGATAACGGTAAGAAGTGGCAGGAGGAGCCCAGACTTGCTCAACAGTTTTGGATGCGATTCCGCAATGCCGACTGCGGCGATCTCATCACCGATGAGTGGCATGGCGGTACAGGGACTTATCCAGCTATCGCCACCTGCTTACTCGGGCATACGGAAGCGCGAACCGCGGAGCTTAAGCAGCGCTATGACCGCTGGTAAACGCTAGCATTCTTCTCCCGGTGATACCTCTAGAAGGGCCGCGAGACTGTCGTTGTCGCTACGAATATGTTTAGATGAATGTGCCGAAACGGATCTGACGCTATAGACCGTTTGAGGCCCCCGATAGCAGGCCGAGAATTTGCGCGGATGCAGTTCCATCTCAACGGCTACAAGTCCGGGGATCCAGCGATCGCCGAACCACCAGCGGTAGGAGGAAATCCACACTTAAAGGGCGCATCGCCGGATCTGGTCGATGTCCTAATAATCGGTTGCGGACCGACCGGCCTCACACTCGCCGCGCAACTCGCGGCCTTCCCCAACATCACGACTCGGATCATCGATCGGAAGCGCGGCCGCCTCCTCGTCGGTCAAGCCGATGGGATCGCATGCCGGACGATGGAGATGTTCGAGGCATTCGGCTTCAGCGAGCGCGTCCTCAAGGAGGCGTACTGGGTCAACGAAACCTGCTTTTGGAACCCCGATCCCAGCCAGTCGAACGTGATTACCCGCACTGGCCGCATCGTGGATACGGAGGAGGGATTGTCCGAGTTCCCGCACGTCATCATGAACCAGGCGCGGGTCCACGACTTCTTCCTCGCAACGATGCAGAACGCGCCCACTCGCCTGGAGCCGAGCTACGGACGCAACTTCCTCGATCTGGCTCTCAAGGACGCCGAAACGGGCGACGGCATCGAGCCATCCAGCGACTTCGACTATCCGGTCAACGTCAGGCTTGAGCGGATCGACGATTCGCAGACGTCTGCCGTCGAGACCGTACGCGCGCGCTACATCGTCGGGTGCGATGGGGCCCGCAGCGCCGTGCGTGGCGCTGTGGGCCTTACGGTGCACGGTGACTCCGCCAATCAGGCGTGGGGCGTCATGGATGTACTTGCCGTGACTGACTTCCCGGACATCCGCCTGAAGTCCGCCATCCACTCCGCCAAAGAGGGCAGCCTCCTAATCATCCCGCGCGAAGGTGGTTACCTCGTGCGCATGTACATCGAACTCGACAAGCTCGACGCGAATCGGCGCCTGGCAAGGGACGCGGTGACTGTCGATCACCTGATCGCGGCGGCGCGGCGCATCCTGCACCCCTACACGCTGGAGGTGAAGGAAGTCCCATGGTGGTCAGTCTACGAGATTGGGCAGAGGCTCTGCGAAGCCTTCGATGATGGCGGCCTTGCGCACCGTGAACATCGTTCGCCCCGGATCTTCATCGCTGGCGATGCCTGCCACACGCACAGCCCGAAAGCGGGCCAGGGCATGAACGTCTCGATGCAGGACGCCTTCAACCTCGGCTGGAAACTCGCCGCCGTGGTCCGCGGGCAGTGTACACCGCAGATTCTCCAGACCTACTCGATGGAGCGTCGCGCCGTCGCCCAGGAACTCATCGACTTCGACCGTGCGTTCGCCCGCATGTTCAGCGCCCCGCCCAGGCCATCCGACGTGACGGGCGGCGACGGCGTCGATCCGGCCGAGTTCGAGCGGTACTTCGTCAAGCATGGCCGCTTCACCGCCGGTACCGAGACCTGCTATCCGCCGTCCCTCATCACCGGCCAGTCCACGCATCAGAACCTCGCCGAGGGCTTCAGGATCGGGACACGCTTTCATTCGGCGCCGGTGATCCGGCTGGCCGATGCTAAGCCACTTCAGCTCGGCCACACCGTCAAGGCAGATGGCCGCTGGCGCTTGTTCCTGTTCGCGGATCCGGAGTCGCCCGACGCGCGATCCTCGCGATTGCGCGCCGTGTGCACGTACCTGGCCGAAGCGGACGACGCGCCCATCCGGCGGTTCACACCCGCGGGCGCCGACATCGACTCCGTCATCGACGTGCGGGCGATCCTGCAGCAGGGCCACCGGCAGTTCGTTCTAGGAGCGATGCCACCGCTGCTGCGACCGCCGAAGGGGCGTTATAACCTCGTCGACTGCGAGAAGGTCTTCTGCCCGGACCCGAAGGCCGGCGATATCTTCGCACTGCGCGGCATTTGGCGGGCGGACGGTTGCATCGTCGTCGTGCGGCCGGACCAGCACGTCGCGCATGTGCTGCCCCTGGACGCCCATGCCGAACTCGCGGCCTTCTTCGATCGATTCATGCTGTAGCGGGTGGAAACGCGATGCGCAGCGAGATCGACGCGATCCGGGCCTTCCTGCAGGCGCAGCCGCGGCCGGCGGATCTCGTCGCACGGCGCGCCCGGCTCGACAGCTTCGGCCGCCGCGACGCGCTTCCGCCCGGCACCCGCGTCACCCCTGTCGATGCCGGCGGCGTGCCGGGTGAGTGGACCCTCTGCCCTGGTGGCGATCCCGAGCGCGTCCTCATTTTCCTCCACGGCGGCGGGTACATGGCTGGATCCCTCGACAGCCATCGCCACGTCGTTGCGCGCGCGGGGCAGGACGCCGGCGTCCGCACCCTCGCACTCGCCTACCGGCTCGCCCCTGAGCACCCTTTCCCCGCCGCCCTCGACGACGCGGTGGCGGGCTATAGGTTCGTGCTGGAGCAGGGGATCTCGCCCGAACAGATCGCCTTGTGCGGCGAGAGCGCGGGCGGTGGCCTCGCCGTCGCCGCCGCGCTGCGCCTGCGAGAGGCGGGCGACCCGCTGCCCGGATGTCTCTGGCTCTCTTCACCCTGGATCGACTTGGCCTTGCGCGGCAACAGCTTCAGGACGAAGGCAGCGGTGGATCCCATGATCCAGCGCCTCTACCTCTCCGAACTTGCGGCGGCCTACCTGAGCGGCGCGGATCCTCAGAACCCTTTGGCCTCACCCCTCTACGCCGATTTAAGAGGCTTGCCCCCGACGCTGATCCAAGTCGGCTCGGACGAGACGCTCCTCGATGATGCGGTGTGTCTGGCCGGCGCGGCCGGCAGCGCGGGCATGAACGTCACGCTTCGGATCTGGCCCGCGATGATCCACGCTTGGCATCTGTTCTTCCCGAACCTTGCGGAGGGGCGCGCAGCTCTCTCGGAGGTCGGCACCTTCGTGGATGGCCACCTCAAGCCGAGAAACATGGAGCCTAATATGCGAACTGAGGCTGCGTCCGTATAGCCAGTCAACCGATCCTACCCGCGCATGACTATCGGCTGATGAGCGCAATCCCGACATGAAATTTAATAAGATTTTCATTCCGACTTCGTTCTTTGGAGATTTTAAGCCTAAATAGATAAGCTGAAAATGAACCGCCTCTGCAATCGCGGCAGACTTTCGTAAATCTCATCAGTGTGTCGGGAGGCGGATTGCCTGCCTATCCGGCCAACGATCTCGGAGTAGGTCCAGATTCTTTTGGCCAGACCGTGTTATTCCGCTGCTCGATTGCAATCTTGAGAGCCGCCTCTTGATGAAACGTGCGAGCACGCTGCAGTTCAGCTCTGATTGAAGAGACATGATCACGCAGCCAGCAATGCCAAGAGTTTGGATGAAGGACCGGCCGCGCTGCGGTCACCTTCAAACGAAACTGCCAGCGCTACGTCTTGCAGTCCTCGCACAAAGTGCTAACCATTACCCGTAGACGTTCGTTAGGCTACTGGCGGAAATAGCCTTTTTGGGTTGCAGGTTCGAGTCCTGCCGGGACCACCAGCCTCCCGCGATCGCGGGATCCGCCGGGGGGCAGGTCCCAACCTCCCGGATCGAACGCGCCCCCACCTGTGGCCGCGCGGCGACACCGGCCGACGACGTCGGGTGGACGGCGCGAATCGCTCCGGATCGGTCACGGGCGACCGGCCAGCCCGAGGGCGTCAGCCCGATCCACCCGTCGCGGCGCCCCCCTCTCGCCTTCGCCCCCCGCCATCGCGTAGGTCCAACCGTGCTCACCGCCACGCTCGACCCCGCCGACCGCCCATGCTCCCACAGTACCGCTGGCTCTGGGCCCTGACCCTCCTCCTCGCCTCCGGCGGGGCGGGCCTCCTCTACAACCTGCTCTTCGTCGGCGGGGCCTCGATGCTCGCCGGCCTGGTCTACGCCCTGGCGGTGGGCGGGACGGTGCTGGCCTTCGTGCCCGGCCTGGCCCTGTCGGGCGTCCAGACGCGGCTGCGCCGCCTGCCGGCGCTGGTCTACATGCTGGCTGCCGAACTGCTCTACGTGGTGCTGATCACGCTCGGCTGCGCGCTCGGCGGCTTGGTCGTCTGGACCTTCGGCCTCACCGCCGACAGCCTGTCCACGGCGGTGCGGATCACGCCGCGGTTCCTCGCCTACTCGCTGGCCGTGTCGGCCCTGCTGGTCTTCGTCATGCGCATGCGCGACCTGATCGGCGGCGAGGTGTTCGTGAACTTCATGATCGGCCGCTACCACAAGCCGGTGCAGGAGGAGCGGATCTTCCTGTTCCTCGACGTGGTCGGCTCGACGGCCTTCGCGGAGACCCACGGCGACCTGCGCGCGCAGGAATATCTCAGCGCCGTGTTCGCGACGCTCGCCGAGCCGGTGCGGCGCAACGCCGGCTCCACGGACGACTTCATCGGCGACCTCGCGATGATCACGTGGCCGATGAAGCGTGGCCTCAAGGACGCGCGCTGCGTCACCTGCGTGTTCGAGGTGCTCGACCGGATCGAGGCCGACGCCGCGGCCTGGCAAGCCCGGTTCGGGACGGTCCCGCGGCTGCGGGCGGCGCTGCACGGCGGTCCGGTGGTCACGGCCGAAGTCGGGGTCGACCGCCACAAGATCGCGTATTTCGGCGACGCTGTGAACGTGACGGCGCGGATCGAGGCCCTGTGCCGCCCGCTGGGCGTCGACATCCTGATCTCGCAGGATCTCCTCGACCGGCTGGACCGGATGCCCGACGGCGTCCGCGCCCGCCCGCTGGGGACGCACGCCCTGCGCGGCCGCGGCGCGCCCCTGGCGGTCGCCACTCTCGAGCGCGGCGCGGCGCCGGACCGGCTGATCCCGGAGCAGAGGCCGGCGCCGCCGGTGCTGGACCGCGCCGAGGCCGTCGCGGAACCGCGCTAGGCTCCCCGTAGGGGCCGCGTGTCGGTCGCGTCTCAGCGGCGGCGGACCCAGCGCTCCCACCCGTGCGCCCAGAAGCGCCGGCCCCGCGCGCTCGCCGCGCGCCGCGGGGTCGCGGCCGGGCCGGCCCAGTCGGAGGTTGCCCCGAGCGCCGCCGGCAGGGTGGCGACGAGCGCCGCCGGCCCCTCGATGTCCCAGCCGATCACGCAGCAGCCGCAGCCGGTGCTGCGCACGCGGGTGAGCCGGCCGGCATGGGCCAGCATCCAGCGCTCGGCGGCGGCGACGTCGTCCCCGTCGCCCACGTCCACGCACAGGGAGGCGCGGGCGTGGCCCGGGGCCGGCGGCCCCTCGGGCATTGGGTCGGCCCGCCCGTAGAGGGCCCGCAGGGCGTCGGAAGCCGGTCCGGCGTCGCCGGCGCTCACGGCGCGCCCATCTCGGCCAGCTGCCGTTTGGCGAAGGTGCAGGCCGCGAAGTCCGGGTTGATCGCACAGGCCATGTCGAACGCCGCCCGGGCCCGGGACGCCTCGGCGGCGACGCCCTCGCCGAGGCGATAGGCCTGGCCGAGCATGGCGCAGCCCCAGGCGCCGCGCCGGTCGCAATCGAGACGGAAGCTCCGGGCGAGGCAGGCATCCGTGTCGGCGCGCGGCGCGTCGCGGAAGGGATCCTCCGCGTAGCCGCCGTTCCGGATCCCGGCCGCCCGGTTGGTGCAGCCCGCCGGGAACCCGCCCGCGCAGGCGAGGGCGTAGAGCCGCTCCTTGTCGAGGATGTCGGCGACGTCGAGGGAGTGGTGTTCCAGGGCGAGGGCGAGGTCGAAGCAGGCCGGCGCGTTCGACCACCGGGTGCAGAGCGCGTAGCAGGAAGCGGGCTCGCGCGCGCAGCGGCGCTCGGTGGGCCGGCGGGGCGCGAACGCCCACCGCCAGAACGGGCGCTCCCGCGCGAAGGTGTCGGCCGGGCAGGTGCCGAAGCTGCGCAGCAAGGCCGGGTCCTGCCGCAGCGGCGCCGCGATCTCCGCGGCCTCGGCCTTGTTGAAGACGGGTGCGGCAGGCGCCTCGTCGGCCTGGGACGCCCCCGGTCCGAGCGAGAGGACCGGGGCCAGGGCGAAGAGCGCGGCGAGGCTGGTCCGGAGGTGCCCGGCCGGGAGGCTCCGGGCCAGGCTCATCGGCGCCGGCGCCAGCGGTGCAGCAGGCGTCGCAGGCCGAGGAGCAGGGCGACCGCGAGGACGAGCAGCCCGAGCGCCGGGTGCAGCAGGGCGGCCGCCTGAAACAGGACGAAGATCCCCAGGACGACCTTCCAGGGCTTCATCGGGGTGTCGTCGGGCTCGGCGCCCGCGTCCGGCGCGGCCTCCGCGCGGGCGGCCGGTTCCGGCGCGCCGAGACGCGGTCGCCCGGAGGCCGGCACGCCGCTGCGGCCCGGAACCGGCGCGGCCGCAGCCCTGGCCGCGGCCGCCTCCGCCTGCCGCGCGGCGGCCGCCTCGGCCTCGGCCAGGATCGGGTCCGGCTCGGGCGCGGGGCGGGGGGCCGGCACCCACCAGCGGGCGAGGGGCACCTCGCCCCGCGCGGACCGGGCGCGGAAGTCCGGCTGCCGGGGCGCCGTCACCGGGGCCGAATGGCGGTCCGCGAGGGCGCGGGCCTGCGCGACAAGCGGCGCGCCGGTCTCCGGCGTGACCATCCGGACGAACTGGGCGAAGCCGACCGCGGCGCGGAGCACGCCCGCCTCGCCGGCCGCGCCCCAGCGGCGCCCGGCCGGCCCCTGCCGCTCGAGCCCGTGCAGGAGGGCGCGGAAGCGGCGCAGGGTCTCGCGGGGCACGCCGACCCGCTCGTTGACGGTGAGCCCGGTCACCTCCTGGTGCCGGCCGCGGCGCATCACGCGGGTCTTGTCCGGATGGACGGTGAAGCCCTCCCCGGCAACGATGGCGTGGACGTATTTGAGCAGCGCGCCGACCTTCCCGGCGGCCTCGCCGGAGGCCGAGAAGGTCAGGTCGTCAGCGTAGCGCGTGTAGGTGAAACCGAGGCTGCCGGCGAGGCCGGCGAGCCGGGCGTCGAGCCGGGTGCAGACGAGGTTGGTGAGCGCGGGGCTCGTCGGCGCGCCCTGCGGCAGCCGGCGGGGCCCCCGGGCGGCGTAGAGGCGGGCGCCGTCGATCTCGACCGCGTCCACGTCCGGCTCGGTGCAGAGCAGCGCCAGCACGGTCGCCACCGGCTCGGCGTAGCCCAGGCCCCGGAACTTCCCCTTGATCCGCCGGTAGTCGAGGCTCGGGAAGAAATCCTTGAGGTCGAGATTGACCACGACGTCCCGCCCGACATGGGCGGCGGCGTTGGTGACGATCGAGCGGCCGGGCACGAAGCCGTGGGCCGCCGCGTGCACGGGGACGTGGGCGAGGAGCACGTCGAGGATCCAGTACTGCGCCCGCTTCAGGCGCGGCATCGGCGCCGAGATGCGGCGCAGGCCGCCGGCCTTCTTGGGGATGGTGAAGCGCCGGTAATGGCTCACCGCGCTGAGCGCCCGGTCGTAGGCGAGGAAGCGCAGCTCGCCGAGGCCGATCCCCATGGCCTCGGCCAGCGCCTTCGGGCTCGCCAAGGGCGGGAGACCGGGGGCGGGCCCCCGCCCCGGAGCGTCCGCGTGCGCGAGGCCGGCCGAGACGCCGTCGCCGAGATGGAGGATCTCCGCCTCCCGGCGCGCGTGCCATGCCTGCGCCCGGGCGTGGCGGTCGCGGGCGTTACGCAGCCGCGTCTCGCGCCGCCGCTCCAGCGCCGCCTTCTTGCGGCGGCGATGCATCTCCTTGAGGGCGGCCTCCGGGTCGCGCCACGCCGCCTCCCGCCGGTGCAGGTCGGCGAGGGCGCGGGCGATCTCGCCGCGGCGGCGGATCAGGTCGTCCGGCGGGTTGGGCTGCGCTTCCCCGTCCGGCCAGAAGCCGAGCCGGATCATCTCCTCGAGGATGACCTCGTCCTTCGAGCTCTCGCGGATCCGGTCGTAGAGCTGCTGGCGGGTCAGGCTGCCGGGCTGCTGGCTCATCGGCGGCCTCCGGCGCGGGCAGGAGGCGTGACGGGGGACGTCGGCCGGGATGCCTTCGTCAAGTCTCGGGACTGGCCCGGTCCACTCGACGCCGGCACGACCACCGGTGCGCGTTTGGGTTCAGCGAACCCAAACCGCGAACGCGCACCGGTGGTCAGTGCCGGCCCAGTGAAGAGCGGGCCAGTGACGCTTTGCCGGGCAGGGTGCAGGGACGGCGAATCGCCGCCCGAAATGCAAGGTCCGCCCCGGCCGACGCCCCTCGTCGCGGGGAGGATAGGCCAGGCGCGCGGCCGCATCAATCGGGTCCGTCTCACGCCTGCCACCGCACCGGCTTGCCCTCGACCTGGGCGTGGACGAGGCGGCGCACGGCCAGCATGTGCTCGCAGGGGCCCCGGGTCAGCCGGTTGTGGGTGTAGAAGCCGCACTGGCAGCTGCCGCCGACCATGCGGTCGTCGGAATCGAGCTCCACCGCGGGCGTCAGGCTCCGGCCGTCGTCCAGCACGGTCCCGCTCAGGCGCCGCCTGTCGCCGGCCTGCTCGACGGGCCCGAGGGTGACCAGTCCGGCCGCCAGGAACCGGTCGGCCTTGGCCTCCTGCTCGGAGGCGAAGCGCAGGGCGCCCGGCGCCAGCGGCTCCCGGGTCAGCTCCCGCAGGCGGTAGACCCGCTTGTCGAGGTCGAACATGGCGCGGCCCGCCTGCACGTAGCCGCCGAGCGCCGCCTCCACGGTCGACCGGTCGAGGCCCGTCTCGGCGGCGAGTTGCCCGGTGTCGGCGGCGTGATGGCGCCGGAGCGCCGCGAAAACCCGGGCGGCGGTGTCGGCGTCGACGTCGGCCCGGGGCGCGAGCAGGTCGAACTGCCCGGCCCGGGACCAGTCGTTGGCGGTCCAGCCCGACAGGCCGAGCGTGAAGCGCAGGCCGCCGAAATCCACCACCGCGAAGCTCGGCAGACCGGTGCCGAGGAGGTGCAGCCGCACCGACCGGGCGAGCGGCAGGGTCCGGGCCAGGATCGCGAGGCGCCGCCGGCCCCACAGGCGGATCTCCGCGGTCTCGCCCCCGCGGTAGATCGAGCGCCGGAAGGTCAGCCGCTCGTTCCAGGGCTCGATCAGCACGCTGACCGGCCGGCCGGGCTCGAGCAGGAACCGCAGGGAGCGCGGGCCGTGGCACTCGCGGCGCGCGGCGAGGCGGGTCAGGATCGCGTGCATGTCGACCGGGTGCAGGTCCACCACGTGGGCGGGCTGCGCCATGGCGCTCGACACCTGCAGGAAGCCCCGCATCCAGGAATCGGGCAGGTCGATCTTGTCCTCGCGGTAGGCGGCCTCGCCGGAGGTCTGGACCGCGAAGCCGGTCGGGTCGATCGCCAGCTCGGTGTCGCGGTAGCTGCGGATCTTCTGGAACTCGTCGTAGAGGGCGTGGCTGTAGTCGATGTTGGTCGTGCCGCAGGCCATGTCGCCGATCCGCGCGAACGTGTCGTGGTCGCAGGACAGGCGCCCGTAGCTCGATTCGTCGAGGCTGAACGCCTCGAAGAAGATCTCGTCCGGATGGACCGTGATGACCGGGTCGAGCACGATCCAGGCGTCGAGGTTCTCCCGGTAGAGATAGTCGAAGTACCGCTTCCGCGCGTCGTAGAACGACCGCATCACCGCGTCGGAGCGGGCGGCGATGTCCCGGGACTCGGCGCGCAGCGCCTCGATCTCGGCGCGCAGGCTGTCCTTCTCGGCGAGGGCCTCGGCCAGGAGCTCCTGCTCGTGGGCCTGGAGCCACGCGAAGTAGGCGGTGCGGTCCTTCGGCTTGAAGCGCAGGTCCGACACGACGACGTGGTGCAGGGCGGAGATCGCCTCCCGGAACGGCAGGTGCCGCGCCACCGTCCCGGCGAAGTAGGTCGGCTCGCGCAGGGTGTCGGGAACGAAGCCGAGCCGGGTCGCGTCCGCGTCCGAGACGGCCCGGCTCTCGCCGAGGTAGCGATGGACGAAGTTCATCAGGCCTCTTCCGAGACGGAGACGGGTCCCCGCGCCTCCGGCGGGCGCCGGACGAGGGGCACGGCGAGATCGGGATGCGCGTCGGCGACGTCGCGCAGGGCCAGGATCGCGGCGCTGCGGTCCCGGGCCGTGCCACTCAGGGTCAGGTCGGCGAAGAGCGGCAGCAGCGCCTCGGCGCGGGCGCGGCTGCGCAGGGCCTCGGCCCGGAGGAAGGCGACCATCCGGTCCTTGGCGACCCGGCCGCGCAGCACCTGCAGCATCACGATGCGGGCGAGGGGGATCAGCCGCGCGAAGGCCGCCTCGCTCGCCACGGCCTGCTCGGTGAGCAACTCGGTGAGCAGGAGGTGCATCGACGGGGCGGGGTGCTCCAGGAGGCGCAGGACCTGCGCCTCCGCGTCCTCGGGCCGGAGCCGGCTGCGCAGGAGGTGGCGGGCGAGGGCCAGGACCTCCGGCTTGACGCTGTCGGTGACGACGGCGAGCGCCTCGGGCGTCCAGGCGGTCTCCGGCCACGCGTCGAACAGGCCGCGGGCGAAGGCGAGGGTGTCGGGCCAGTCGCTCTCCACGAGGAGGACGGCCTCGGCCGCCGCGGCCTGGAACCGGGCCGGGTCGGCCGCGAAGGCCGCCGTCGCCCAGTCCCGCACCGCCCGGTACGGGTGGCCGCCGAGCCGGGCGATCTGGCGGACGCTGAGGGCCTCGGGGCGCCGGTCGGACAGGAGGGCGGCGCCGAGGCGGCGGGCGCCGTCGGCCCGCGCCTGCAGCAGGCGCCACAGGGTGCCGTCGTCGAGGGCGGCGCATTCCCCCGGCAGAGCCTCGCGCAGCAGGGCCACGGTGTCGGCCGCGTAGGCGTCGTCGGGCGCCGCGCGGAACAGGCTGCCGATCAGCTCCCCGGCGAGGCGGGGAGCGAGGCCCGGATCCGCCGCCGCGAGGCGCGCCACAAGGGGCCGGGCAGCCCGCCGGACGGCGCTGTCGGGCCCGCTGGCGAAGGCGACGATCCGGTCCGCGTGGGGCCCGAGCCGCGCGTCGTCGAGGCGCGCCAGCAGGACGAGGGCGGCGATCCGGATGTCGGATTCCGCGCCGATCAGCACGTCCCAGCTCTCCGGCGGCAGGCCGGCGGCCCCGGCCTCGGACTGCGCCAGGAGGGCGAGGCCGGCGGACCGGACCGCGGCGGACGGGTGGGCGATCAGGGCGGCGGCGGTCTCGGACGTGACCGGCAGGTCGCGGTCCGGCCACAGGAAGGGCAGGGCGGCGCGCAGACCCCGGATCGCGGCCGTCGCGGCCGCGTCGGGCTCCGGCGGCATCGCCCGCAGCCACGCCACCAGCCGCGCCACCAGGGGCGCCGCGAGCCCGGTGGGCAGCGCCCGCGCCCCGGCGAGGCCGGGGAGGGCCGCCTGGACGTCCGGCTCCGGGCTCGTGAGCAGCGCGGCGGCGAGGTCGGGATCCGACCAGACGATCGGCGCCTCCGCCTCGAGGCGCCGCAGGGCCAGCGCCCGCGCCTCCGGCTCCGGGCTCGCGAGCAGCGCCGCCACCAGGGCGGCGAGTTCGGCAGGCTCGGCGATCCCGGCGGCGAGACGCGCCTGGGCGGTCCGGAACGCGAAGGTCCGCACGGCGTCGTGCGGGGCGGCCAGCAGGCGCCCGATCTCGCTGGCCGTCAGGGCCGCGCAGGCCCGCGGGTCCGCGCACAGCACCCGCAGGCCCAGCCGCGCCACCGGCTCGATCCGCCCCTCCGCGGCGAGGCGGAGCGCCAGGTCCGGGCGGGCGCTCCAGAGGTCGGGGAAGGCCTCGTCGCGCCGGTCGGGATCGACGGCGCCGGTCTCCAGGAAAGTCAGCGAACCCGTCCGCGGCCGGGCCTCCGGGGCGTGACGGTACAGGAGCTGGCTCGCCGTCCAGTTGCGGCCGAGCGGTCCCCGCGCCCGCGCCTGCCGGCCCCAGGTCCCGTCCGGCTTCCGCCCCCAGGCGGTCCAGCGGGTCGGGGGATCGAGATCCTCCGGCCCGAGCGCCAGCAGGAAGCCCGCCGCCAGCGCCGCGAAGGCCGGGTCCCCGACGGCGCCGCGCTTGCGCAGGGCGCGCCAGATCCGCCGCTTCATGTAGGCGCGGGTGGCGGTGGACAGGCCGAGTCGCGCCTCCGGCCCCTGGCGCGCTGCGTCCACCGCGACGTAGCGCCGGAGGTCGGGGACGTAGGCGTGGCTCCGGCCGGCCTGATACATCGCCTGCGCGGTCTCGAAGCGCTGGGCGGTGGCGCCGAACAGGGCGGCATCGTCGGCCATCTCGGCGTGCTTGAAGAGGCGCCGCAGGCCGATCAGGTAGGGCGGCCGCGCCGGCAGCCGGAGCAGGGCGGCGCAGAGCGTCGCGTGCAGGCCGGGCGCCGCCTGCGCCCGGCGGCCGAGCGCCACCAGGGCCGGCCCGACCCGGCCCGGATCGTGCCGGGCAAGGCCGTCCAGCGCCCCGCACAACCCGTCGACGTCGCCCGCCTCGGCCGGCCGGGCGACCATGCCGGGCAGGTCCGGCTCGGCCTCCGGCGGCCGGTAGGGCCCGGTGAGCGGGGCGGTGAGCGCGAAGCGGGCGAGGTCGCGGACCACGCTGCCGGGCGCCTCGGCGGCGATCGCCGCGAGCGCCGGACCGGCCTGTGCGCCCGCCGCCCGGGCGAGCGCCCAGACCAGGGCGTAGCTCGCCCGCGCCGGGCCGAGGCCCCGCGCGAGGGCGATCAGGTCCGGGGCGGTCGCGGCCAGCCGCAGCTCGCCGATGCGCCAGAGCAGGCGGTCGCGGTCACGCTCGGCCCAGCTCTCGCGCAGGCAGGCGGAGAGCCGCGGCCGCAGCACGCCATCGCGCCCGTCGGGCGTCGCCTCGGGTGCGGCGGTCTCCGGGCCGTCGACCCGCCGGTAGCCGCCGTTGATCTTGGAGACGACCACGCTGTCGAACACCCGGGCGGCCGCCTCGGCGGTCACGGGCTGGGGCGTCTTGGAGCCCTCGCGCAGGGTCGCGCCGCGCCGGCCGTAGCGCGTGTTGACGAAGTAGCGCTCGGGCGTCCCGAGGGCCTCGTTCTCGATCAGGTCGACGTCGTAGACCTTGTCGGAGGTGGCGTCCCGCAGGTGGAGGCGCGCCGCGCGGACGACCCTCATGCCACCGCGCCGGCCCGCGCGGCCGGGCAGGGATGCGTCGCGCGCGCGCGACGGTCGACGGGTCCTCGCATCCGGGCTCCTCGCGAAACGACCGGGACGGGCCGGCCGGCGAATCGCGGCGCCCGAAGCCGCGGCAACCTGCCCCAGCGGGACCGAGGGGGCAACCGCGCGCGCACGATTCCGTGATCGGGCCTCATCAGGCCTCTTCCAGCCCGGGATCGTCGCGCATGGCGGCGACCCAGAGGGCGGCCCGGGCGAAGGGCTCGGACTGCGCGCCCGGAGCCGCCAGGGTGGCGGAGAGGAAGGCGGAGAGCCGCGCGGCGGTGGCCGGATAGCCGGTCGCGGCGAGGCGTGCGACTAGGTCGGCCCCGCTGGCGCGGGCGCTGGCCGCGAAGGCCCGCCGCCCCGCATGGAGGGCGTTCGCCAGGAGCGCGGCCGCCTCGTCGAGGAGCGTGGCCGGCCCCAGGTCCGGCGCCGGCGGGATCGGGTGGCCGGCGCCGTCGGGGACGGCGAGGTCGGGCACGACGAGCCGGTCGACCGACACCGACCAGGGATCGCAGACCAGGGCGCCGTCCTCGATCCGCACCGGGCCGGCGACCTGCCGCACGGGTCCCCAGCGCCCCGCGCAGGCGCCCGCGAGGGCGTCCAGGGCGTGCGGCGCGGCGGGGTCGTAGGCGCGGGCGAGATGCAGCGTGCCGCCCGCCCCCGGTAGCGCGACGGCGGCCTGCCACGTCTGGGCGCCGGGCGCCCAGGCCTGTCCCAGGACAGCCTCGACGGGGAAGACGTGGAAGGCCTCCAGCCGGTCGCGCGGGCGCAGGAAGACGGGCGGCCGGTCGGCGAGGCGGCGCAGGATCGACGGGACGTCCCGCGCCGCCAGGGGGGCCGGCAGGGCCACCAGGGCGTCCCGCGGCAGCAGCGCCGTGCGGCCCCGCGCGCCCTGGCCGAGGGCGAGGAGCCCGTCGGCCCGGCGCCGCGCGACGCTGGTCAGGATCTGGCCCTGGCCGGTGCCCGAGACGGACAGGCCCGGGCTCAGGAGGCGCCCGGGCAGGCCGGCCGCGATATCCGCCTCGGCCTCGCCCGGCGCGAACGCGCGCTCCAGCGCCAGGAGCGCGCCGGTATCGGTGTCGGCCAGCGCCACCCGGGCGGTGGCGCCGCGCCCGCGGGCGAGGAGCCGGGCACCCAGGGAGACGAGGCGCGTCTTGCCCATGGCGGTTTCGTAGGGCTGGCCGAGGCCGAGGGCGGCCTCCCCGCCCCGGACGCGGCCGAGGAGTTCCGTGGCGAGCGCCAGGACGACGGCCGCGTCGTAGGCGGCGTGGCGCGCGGCATAGGCCGCGACCTGCCCGTCGAGATCCGCCTCCGCCAGCAGGAGCTGCGTGGCGCCCCGCCTCTCGGCCGCCCGCCGGAGCCGGACGAGGGCCGCGCCGTGCGCCTCCGGTCCGGACACGACCCCGGCCTCCAGCAGGCCGGCGACCACCCGGTCGGCGGCCTCCGCGAGGTCCATCTCCGCCGGCTTCGCCTCCGCTCCGGCCAGGGCCGCGCCGCCGAGGCGGATCTCGGGGGCGCCCGCGGAATCCCGGAAGGCGCGGATCGCCAGGGCGACGTGGGCGCAGCCGCCCCCGGCCGCGCAGTCGCAGCGGGCGTAGCCGACAGCGTCGGGCACGAGGAAGCGCACGGTCGCGGTCGGGAGCCGCGCGGCCGGGACGGCGCCCCGCTCCAGCCCGACCGTGATCCCACCCGCCAGAAGGCGCCGCAACTCCGCCGCCGCCGCGCCGCCAAGCCCCGCCTCGAGGGCCGCGCCGTCGAGGGTGCCGGGATCCCAGGCGACCGGCGCCGCGGCCGGCACCGCCGCACCCTCGGCGGCCCCATCGGCGGCCCCCGCGGAAGACCCATCGGCCGGCCCGTCCGCGACCGGGGCGGCCCGGTAGGCGACGACGAGGGCGACCCGGTGCCGGCACATCCCGCTCGCCGGGCAGGTGCAGCTGGCCTCGCCGGGAGGCCGGCCGGGGCCGAGCCGCGTGACCGTGCCGTCGGCGAAGCGCGCCTCGACGGTGCCGTCCCCGGCCTCCGCGAGGTCCGGCCCCTGGCCGGCGGCCACCTCGCGCAGCGCCCGCTTCACCAGCCCGGCATTGGCGAGCTGGATCAGGCCGTCATCCGTGAGCGCGCGGAGGTCGGGGCGGGCCATCGGCGCCGCTCAGGCCCGGATCGCGGCGGCGAGCCAGCCGGCGAGCTCGCCGGGCGTCATCGCGCCGATCTCGGCGCCGGCCGCCACGAGCCGCTGGGCCATCGCCCGGTCGTAGGCGGGCCGCGCCTCCGAATCGAGGGCCGCGAGGCCCAGCACGCGGGTCCGCTGGCCGGAGAGCGCCCGCACCTGCTCGACCAGGGCGGCCTCGCTCGCCCCCTCGTAGAAGTCGGAGACCAGGACCACGATCGCCCGCTCCGGCGCGGTGATCAGCCCGGCCGCGTAGCGCACGGCGCCTCCGATATCGGTGCCGCCGCCGAGCTGGACCTTCATGAGCAGCTCGCAGGCGTCGTCGCAGTCGCGGGTCAGGTCCACCACCGCCGTGTCGAAGGCGACGAGATGGGTGCGGATGCCGGGGAGCTTCCACAGGCAGGCGGCCATCACCGAGGCGTGGATCACCGAATCGAGCATCGACCCGCTCTGGTCGACGAGCAGGATCACCTGCCAGGGCCGCATCTGGCGCCGGTTCCGGGCGAAGAAGTGCAGCCGCTCGACGGTGATCCGCCGGCTCTCGGGATCGTAGTGGCGCAGGTTGTCGCGGATCGTCCGGTTCAGGTCGAGGTCGCGGGCGCCGGGCAGGCGTGTGTGGCGCCGCCGGTCGAGCACCCCCGAGAACGCCACCGCGAGGTCCCGCGCCAGCCGCTCCATCAGCTGCCGCACCACCTCCTGCACGAGCTTGCGGGCCATCACCAGCACGTCGGGCGCCATCAGGTGCTTGGTGCGCAGGACCGCCTTCAGCAGCGTCTCGTTCGGCTCGACCCGGGACAGCACCTCGGGGTTCGTGACCACGTCGTCGATGGCGTAGAGCTCGATCGCGTCGCGCTCCAGCCGCTCGATCGTCTCGCGGGGGAAGAGCGTGTGGACCGCGTTGATCCAGCCCGGCACCGTCAGGGTCGAGCCCTCGCGCCCGCCCTGGCGGCGCTCCCCCCGCGCCGCGCCCTCGGCGTCGCGGCCGTAGAGCCAGTCGAGCGCCTGATCCATGGCGGCCGCATCGCCCGAGAGGGCGCAGCCGGCCACCGCGCAGGCGGAATCCGCCGCCTCGCCCAGGATGAGCCGCCAGCGCGTGACCGGGTCGAGGCTCACCGCAGCCGCGTCCCGGCAAGGAGGCTCGGCCCGCGCAGGAGCTCGCTCGCCGTCACCGGCGCGAGCTCGCCGAAGGTGCGCTGGCCCGGATCCGACCGGCTGCTCCAGGGCGAGCCGAGGGTCAGGTCGCCAAGGGTCTGCTCCCGGTCCTCGAACTCCACCGCGCCGGTGAACAGGCCCTCCGAGAAGGTCAGCGACGCTTGGCCGGCCGCCCCGCCCGGGAAGGTCACGGCGCGCTCGATCCACCACACCACCCCGGCATCCTGGGGCGCCCCGAGGGGCCAGCCCCGGGCGGCCATGCCGCGCAGGCGGTTGGCCTCCACGACGGTCCCGGCGAAGCGGCTCGTGGTCGATGCGGCGGCCTCGGCTTCCGTGAAGGCGTAGGTCTCGCGGGCGAGCTGCGGGAAGGGCTGGACGATCTCGTAGTCGCCGAACAGCGCCCCCCAGGCCGCCAGCGCCCCGGCGTCGAGTTGCAGGGGATGGACGAGGCCGATCAGGCCCGGGGCCGCCCCGGTCAGGACGAGGTCGAGCGGCGCGTCGTCGGCATCCGTGAAGGTCAGGTCCTCGGCCACCCGGAAGGTCACGCCCGGACCGGTCCGCGGGTCGGCATCCGCGAAGGTGGCCCAGACGAGGCGCTGGGCGAGGTGGCGCACGAGCGGGTGCGCGGCGAAGCAGGGGCCGAACACCGTCGGCTGGACCCGGCGGGCGCCGGCGAGCATCGCCTCCAGGCGGGCCACCTGCAGGCTCGCCACGGCCCGCGCGTCCTTCTTCACGGCGCCCCAGCGGGCCACCGCCGCCGCGGCCTTCCCGGCCTCGTCAGCCTTGGCGGGCTTGGGCAGATCCTTGAGCCTCTGGCCGGCGGCGTCCCGGACCCAGGGCTTGAGGGTCTCGTCGAACCCGACCCGGAACCCGCGGGGGCCGAAATCGAGGTCGAGGCCGCCGCGCTCGTCGAGGTCGAGGTCGGGGGCGAGCCGGTCGGCCAGCTCCTCGGGGGTGAGGCCGCGGGCCTCGGCGAGCTGGGCGATCTTCTGCCGGGCCTTCTCCTGGAGCCCCTTGAACTTCAGCTTCTCGGCGATGCCGTTGAGGTTCATCAGCGCAACGTCGGTGCCGATATCGACCAGCACGTCGAGTCCGGTGACCGCGCGGGCGTGGGCGGCCTCGCCGGGCCAGCGGCGGATCAGGCGGGTCAGGTCGCGGGCGGTGGCGTCGGTGCCGAACCAGCCCAGCGCGCGCAGGGCCCACCCGTCCTTGGAGGGCGTCCCGGCGGCGATCCAGGCGGAGAACAGGTCCCACGCGAAGGCCGCGAGGCTCGCCTCGGTGCAGGCCTCGCGGACCATCGGCACGCCGGCATAGACGGCGTCCGGGTTGGTGAAGGACAGCATCTCGCAGAGGGTCAGGATCGCCGCGTCCGGCAGGGCGGTCCCGTCCCGCAGACGCGGCCGGGTCAGCATGGACGGCACGACCCAGGCGGGCGGCTTGCCGACCTTGGCGGGGACGCGCGCGAGGGGATCGCGGTCGAGCACCTGCGCGACCGCCTCGGTCACGTCCGGTGCCTGGTCCGCGTAGCGCGCGACCACGGAAGCGATGATGGCGCGGCCGTCCGCCCGGTCCTGCGCCAGCACGCGCAGGGCGTGCTCGCCGGCGTCGCGCAGCGCCCCGGGCCGGCCCACGGCGTCGGGCAAGAGGCGGGTGAGGGCGGTCTCGGGATGGCGGCGCAGCCAGGCCAGGGCCGGCTCGCGGGCCTTCTTGAGCTTCGTGAGGGCGCGGGCGGCGGGCCCGGCGAGGCGGGCATCGTCCACCGCCAGGACCGCCGGCAGGAGCCCGACCGGATCGGCCTCGACCAGCCCGACGAGGCCCGGCATCGCCCGCTCGCCGAACCGCGACAGCATCGCCCACACGATCTCCGGCCACTGCGAGACGTGGAAGCATCCCGCGACGACGCGCGACTGGGCCCAGAGGGCGAGCGCCAGGGGCTCGGGCTGCCGCTCCAGGCTGCCGACCAGCTGGCGATAGGGCGAGTTCGCCCAGTAATGGCAGGCCTCGTCGATCTGGGCGACGCGGCCGGCGACCCAGGCGATCAGGGCCGGCGGATCGTCGCGCGGCGGCTCGGAGAGCGGGGGCGGGATCCGGCTCCAGCCCTGCGTCGGATGGGAAAGCTCGGCGGCCGCCACGAAGGCCCGCAGCGCCTCCGGGCCGTCGAGGGTGACGGCATTCCGCGCGCGCCAGTAGCTCGGCGCGACCTCCGGCACTGCGTGGGCGAACGGCGTCGGCAGCGGCGCGAGGGCGAGGACGAGGTCGTCCCGGGTCCGGGCCTTGGCCCGCCAGGGCGGGTCGCGCAGCACCCGCGGCCAGGCGGCGGGCTCCGCGAGGGGCACCGCGCGGGCTTCCGCCAGGGCGTCGAGGATGCCGGCCCCGCGCCCGCCCGACGCCGCGAGCCAGCCGCGGACCGTGTCGAGCCCGTGGGCGTCGAGCGCCCGGTTCACCCGGGCGCGCAGGGCGGGCTCGGACCGGCCGCCCGCGAGGGCCGCGAGGCAGCGGGGCAGGATCGCGGCGGGATCGGCCTCCAGCGCCGCGTCGAGGGCGGCCGCGACGGGCTTCTCGTGGAGGTGGGGCAGCAGGGCCGGGAGCGCCCCGGCCTCGCCCGTCGACAGGATCGCCAGGGCGACCGTGCGACGCTGCTCGTCGAGGGCGTAGTGCAGCAGCCAGTCGAGGGCCGGCAGGGCCGGCTGCCCGGCGGCGCGGGCCACCGCCAGCAGGGTCGCGGCCGCCTCGGCCGCGTCGAGGGCGCAGTAGACGAAGTAGAGGTGGTAGCTGCGCTTGGCACGCCAGCGCGCGACCGCTTCCGGCGGCGCGTCGGCCAGCAGCGGCAGGTAGGCCGTATCGGCCGTGACGTCGATCCCCGCCGACGCGGCGGCCTCGACCACCGCGACGGGCTGGAGCGGGTGCGGGGCGGCCCGGTCGTCGGCCAGGATGAACGCGAAGGCGCAGGCCGCCGGCCAGTCGTGGTCCTCGGCGATCCGGGCGTTCAGGAGCGCGACCGCGGCGTCGTAATCGGCCTCCGGGGCGTGCACGAGGGCGGCCCGCAGGGCGAGGTGGAGCGGCTCGGCCCAGGACAGGCGCTGGTAGGCGCGCGGCGTCTTCGGGGTCGGGCGGCGGCGATCGGCCAGCCGGGCGACGGTCTCCGTCCCGCCCTCGGCCACGGCGTAGCGCAGGACCGCCTCCAGTGCCCCTCGAAGGACGGCGTCGCCGGTGGCGGCCCGGGACGGGTTCCCCTGTCGGCGCGCCTCCGCGGCGTCGACGATCGCGTCCAGCCAGGCGGCAAGGCCGTCCCGGTCCGGCGGCGCGCCGGCGAGGCGCGCGGCCTCGGCATCGCCGAGCGCGGCCGCCAGCGGCGCCGCGATCGCCCGCCAGGCCTCCGCCGCGTCCGGGCGCGGACCGGGGCGCAGGCGGGTCGGCAGCGGCACCGCCGCGAAGACCGCGGCCGGGGCGGGGGGCGGGACGTGCTCCGGCGGAGCCTCGGCCGGCGGCGGGGCGGCCGCCGGCTCCGCGGCTCGCTCCGCGGCTGGCTCGACAACCGTCTCGCCGACCGGCCCGGACGCCTGCGCAGGGGCGGGCTTCGAGGTGGCGGCGGCGGTCGGTGCCGGGGTGGGGGCCGCGACCGGCGCCGGGGCGAGAGCCGCGCCGTCGGCGCGGACGTAGCCCTTGGCGGTCTTCTCGCGGACGAGCTTGTCCTTCTCCTTCACGGCCGCGGCCGCGTCGGCGCAGGTCTTGTCCTTGCTCTGGCCCTGGGTGCCGAGGCGCCCGAAGCGGACGGTGAGCGTCGGGCCGGAGACGCCGACCTCCCAGAACTTGGCCGCGCTGCCCTCGACCAGCTCGTAGCGTTCCATGGCCTGTCTCCCTCTCACGCGTCGCTGGCGGCGGCGAGCAGGCTCGGCGTCCGCAGGACCTCGCTCGCGGTCACCGGGTCGAGGTCGCCGAACCGGTGGGTCGCCGCGGCGCGCCAGCCGGTCTCCGACAGGGTCAGGGTACGCAGCGTCTGGATCCCGTCGCCCTCCGGGCCGGGCCGGTGCCAGAACCCGTCCTCGAATCGGAGGACCGCGACGAGGCGGGTGCCGTCGGGCAGCGCGACCGGACGCTGCACCGCATGGACGTGCTCGCTCCCCGTGTCGGTCGACCAGCCCTGGGGCCGCAGCCCCCGCAGGCGGCGGCCGCCCACCCGGACCCCGTCGAAGCGGTGGGTCTCGGCGGCGCCTCGCTCGGCCTCGGTGAACGCGAAGGTCTCGCGGGCGATCTGCGGGAACGGCTGGGCGATCTCGTAATCGGCGAACAGGCCGCTCCAGGTGGTCCGTTCCTCCGGGTCGAGGTGCAGGGGGTGGACGAGGCCGACCACGCCCTCGGCCGCCGCGACGTCGAGGGCGAGGGCGTGGTCCGCGGCGTCGGTCGGCGAGAGATCCTCCGCGAGGCGGAAGACGTGCCCCGGCGGCGTCGCGGGCGCGGCGTCCGGGTAGAGGCCCCAGACGAGCCGCCCGGCGAGGTGGCGGATCAGCGGGTGGGCGGCGAAGAACGGCCAGAACACCCCGGGGGCGACGCGGCGCTGGGACGCCAGCATGGCCTCGAGCCGGGTGATCTGCAGGCCAGCCGCGGCCTCCGCGTCCTTGCGCACGGCCGCCCAGTGCCGGGACGCCGCCTTGGCGGATTCGGGATCGTCCGCCTTGGTCGGGCGGGGCAGGGCGGCGAGCCGCCGGCCCTCGGCGTCGCGCAGGACGGGCTTCAGGGTCTCGTCGAAGCCGACCCGGAACCGGCGCTCCCCGAAGGACAGGTCGAGCCCGCCGCGCGCGTCGAGGCCGAGATCGGGGGAGAGCCGGTCGGCGAGGTCGACCTCGTCGAGGCCGCGGGCCTCGGCGGCGTCGACGATGGCGGCGCGGGCGGCCTCGCGCAGTTGCAGCAGCGGGCTCTTCTCGGCGATGGCGCTGAGGTTCATCAGCGCCACGTCGGTGCCGATCCCGGCGAGCACGGCGATGCCGGCCTTGCCGCGCGGCCTGAGGCCGGCCTGCCCCCAGGCGCGGATCTGCCGGGTGAGGTCGCGGGCGGCGTGGTCGCCCCCGATCAGGGCGAGCGCCTGCATCGCCCACTCTCCCGTCGCCTTGGCGCCGGCGGCGATCCAGGACTGGAACAGCGCGACGGCGAAGGCGTCGAGGCTCTCCGGCGTGCAGGCGGCGCGGACCTGCGCGACGCCCGCGTAGGGCGCGAGCGGGTCGGAGAAGGCGAGCATCTCGCACAGGGCGGTGACGGCGGCGTCGGGCAGGGCGCCGCCGCTCCGCAGGACCGGGCGGGGCAGGGCGGCGGGGACCACCCAGTCAGGGAGCTTCGGCGGCTTGGACGGCACCTGCTCCAGCGGGTCGCTGTCGACGCCGGCGGCCACCGCCCCGGGCACGCCGGGATCCCGCTCCGCGTAGGCCGCGACGGCGGCGTCGAGGGCGGCGCGCCCCGCGGGTTCGGCGGCGAGGAAGCGCAGGGCCGCGTCGGCCGCGTCGCGGTCCGGGCCGGCGGCCCCGAGGGTCTCGGGAAGGAGCCGCAGCGCGGCGGTACGGGGATGGGCGCGCAGCCACGCGGCCGCGGCCGGCCGGAGCTTGCGGGTGCGGTGGAAGGCCCGGGCGGCAACCGGGGCGAGGTCGGCGGCGTCCACCGGCTCGACCTCCGGCAGGAGCTGCGCCGGATCCGCCGCGACGAGGCGGACGAGGCCGGGCACGGCCCGCGCGCCGAAGCGCGACAGCATCACCGCGATGGTGCGCCGCCATGCGACGTAGTGGGCGCGCTGCGGCCCGGTCTTCTCCCACAGCATCAGCGCCAGGGGCTCGGGCTGCCACCCGACCATCCGGAACCAGGGCCCGTAGTTGAAGTAGAAGAAGCCGGTGAACGCGTCGCGGTCCAGGTCGAGCCGGCGGTCGAGCCAGGCCAGGGCGGTGGCCGGATCCGCGTCGGCGGCGGGCACGGGCTCGGCCGGCGGCGGGATCGGCATGTCGTAGAGGGCCTCCGCCTCGGTGGCGCGGATCCGCGCCGCGAGGTCCGTCATGGACTCCACCAGCGTCCCGGCCTCGAAGTAGAAGGTGCTGCGGTCGAGGGCCTCGTCGGGGTCGAAGCCGTGCGCGAAGGGCGTCGGGATCGGCGCCACCGCCCGTTCCGACCGGGCGCGCGCGGTCCCGCGCCGCCGCCAGGGCGCGTCCCGGAGCACCGGGGGCAGAGCCTCCGGCGCCGCCTGCGGCGCGCTTCCGGCGGCGAGCAGCCGGTCCAGGCGCCCTGCGCCCCGGCCGCCCTCGGCCGCCGCCCAGGCGCGGGCGGTCTCGTGCCCGTGGCGCGCGGCGAGGGTCACGGCCCGGGGGCCGTAGGCGGGCTCCCCCTTGCCCTGGAGCGCGCCCAGATAGGCCCGCAGCATCCAGTCGGGGAAGGCCGCGTCGGCGGCGTCGAGGGCGTCGCGGACCAGCTTGGTGCCCACGAAGGGCAGGAGCGCGTCGAGGGCGTCGGCGGCGCGGGTCTCCAGCAGGGCCCGGGCGACGATCGTGCGCTCGGGGCCGACCGCCCCCTCCAGGAGCCAGACGAGGCCGGGGGTGGCCGGCTCGCCGGCCGCGTCGGCGACGGCGATCACCGTCGCGGCGGCCTCCTCGGCCCCGACATCGCAGGTCGCCAGCGTCGCCCGGTGATACGGCGCGGCGTACCAGGGCGCGGCCTGCGCGGGCGGCAGGTCGACGATCAGCGGCAGGGCGACGTGGGAATTGCCGTAGGCCTTGGGATCGGGCGGGTCGCAGCGCGCCAGCACCGCGCGGGCGGAGAGAGCGTGGTCGGCGCCGGGCCGGTCGTCCGCGAAGATCACCGCGAGCCAGCGGGCGAGGGTGGGCTCCGGGTCCGAAGCGGCGAGCCGGTGGGCCGCGTCCAGGGCCTCCGCGTACGCCGCCTCGGGGGCGGCGACCAGGGCCGCCCGGAGACCCAAGGTGGTGGGGATGTCCCAGGCCGAGACCGGGAGCGAGCCGTAGCGGCCGGAGGGACGGGGCCGCAGCCGGTCGAGCAGGGCCACGAGCGTCCCCCCGGTGCCGGAGCGGGCCACGAGCCAGCGGGCGAGATGCGTGAACGCCGCCCGGGCCGCCGGCCCCTGCGGTCTGGGCTTGGCGCCCCAGGGGCGCTGGCTCAGCGCCGGGCAGGCCGCCTCGAGCCGCTCCAGCCAGGCGCGGACCTCGTCCGGGTCGAGGGCCGGCGGCGCGCTGTCGAGCCGGGCGGCGAGGGCCTCGGCCGGCGCGCGCGCCTCGTCCGGGGCGGCCTCCAGCAGCGGGCGGATCCGCGCCGCGAAGGCGGCCCAGTCGGCGGCGGCGTCGAGGGGCGCGCCGGGCCGGCTGCGGGTGGGCAGGGGCGTACCGGTGAAGATCGGGACGCGGCGCGCCTCCGCGCCGGCGGCGGGGGCGGGCGACATCCCGGCGGTCCCGGTCTCAGCGAACCGGGCCTCGGCGACCTGAGCTTCGGCCGCCGGGGATGCGGCGGCGTTGCCCGTCGCCGCGGCGCCCGCTCCGGAGGCCGGATCCGGTCCGGCCCGCGCGGCCTCACCCGCCGGGCGATAGCCCTTGCCGGTCTTCTCCCGTACCAGCCGGTCGAGTTCGACCTGGGCCGCCTGCGCGCTCGGAAAGCTCTTCGTCTTGGACTGCCCCTGCGTGCCGATCCGGCCGAATCTCACGATGAGAACGCTGTCCTCGGCTCCGGCCTCCCAGAACTTCGCCGATGTTCCCGCCGTCAGCTCGTAACGCTGCATGCAGTCCTCTCCCCATGGCGCGGCGGTAAAATTTTCCTTGTCGCGGCTCAGGTCAACCCGTGGCGGGCGAGCCGCGCGGCGACCCGCGCCTCGCGGGCCAGGGCCTCGGCCTGATCGGCAGGGCGGGCGCGCTGGCGCATCCAGGCCAGGGCCTCGACCTCGGCCCGGGCCTCGCCGAGGCCGCTCCGGCGCAGGATCGCGACGGCGATGCGCTCGCGCTCCCGGGGCGGGAACCACGCGAAGGCCATCCGCAGGGACGGCAGCGCGCGCAGGAAGTCGTCGTCGCCCCAGGCGGCCACCAGACCCTCGACGGAGGCGAGGGTCGCGTCGGCGGCGATCTCCTCGCGGGCGAGGGCGAACAGGCCGGCGAGGAAGTCGCCGAGCGTCGCGGGCAGGCCGAAGCGGCGCAGCCAGGCCAGGGCGGCCTCCGGGTCCGATCCGGCATCGCCGCAGGCGACGCGGAAGCCGAGCGCCGCCCCCGCGAGGGCCGGCGGCGTCTCCGGATCGGCGAGGCGGCGGCCGAGCATGGCGGAGAACGGTGCGCGCAGGTCATCGAGGCCCGGGATCTCCGCGCCGACCTCGCGGAACAGGTCGCGGCAGGCGAGGACCAGCGGGATGGCGCCGAGCCCCGCGCGCGGGTCCCGGACGGCCTCGACGACGAAGAGCGCCCGGGCCGCCAGGACGGCGCAGAGGCGGGCGAGGGCCGGCCGCGCCGGCGCGAAGGCGTCGCCGAACCGGTACAGCCGCACGATCCCGGCCCCGGCGGCGCCCAGGGCGGCAGCGTCGTGCGCCGCCGCGATGCCCGCGCTCAGGCGGGCGAGCAGTTCGCCCTTCAGGGTGAGGCCGGCGAACAGCGCGTCGGACAGGGCCCCGGCGAGGATTTCGAGGGAATCGGGCGCCGCCTCGACCCGGGCGGTGATCCGGGCGGAGGCGGCCATCTCCAGGGTCCCGCCCCCGAGCGAGGCCTCGATCAGGGCGCCGAGCCAGTGCGGGTGGCGCACGAGCGTGAAGCGCTCCCGCGGCAGGCCGGGCCCGGCGCGGTCCGGGCCCTCGCGGGCGATCCCCGGCAACCCGAGCAGGACCAGCCGGTGGAGCAGGTTCGCCCGCGCCCGGTCACCGGGCTCGGCCCAGTCGAGGTCGACGCTGCGGCGGGCCGGCCCCGGCTCCAGGTCGGCGACGCGCAGGCGCTCGGCGACGTCGGCCACGAGGGGCGGCTGCCGGGTGCCGGGGGCGAGGCGTCCCTCGCGCGGGCCGGTGAGCGCCCGCAGCATCGCGGCGAGCGCCGGGTGGCCAGGCGCGGCGCGGCCGGCCGCCCAGGCAGGCGGGCGGTCGAGGGCGTCCTTCACCAGGGCCGCGAGGGCCGCGTCGATCAGGTCGGCGCGCAGGATCGCGGGATGGGCGCGCAGCCGGGCGAGGGCCTCGGCGTGGACCCGCCAGGCGACGCGGTCGGCGGTGGAGACGACCTGCCCGGCCTCGCGCAGGGCCGCGGTGATCGCCGTCATCGCCCAGTCGGCCGCGGGGGCGAGGCCCGACTCGGCCACGCGCTCGTAGTAGCCCGGCGCCGGCATGCCGGCCGCGTAGCCCGAGAACCGGTCGAGCCGGGGATAGGCGTAGGGCACCACGTAGCTGCCGGTGCGCAGGTCCGGCTCCGGCGGCGCCGGCTCGGGCCGGGTCCCGTCCGCCCGCGCGGCGTGGCGCCGGACGGCGTCCGCGTGCCAGCCGCCGCAGACGAGGACGACCGGCCGGTCGCCGGCCGCCCGCAGGGCGTGGGCCGCGTAGGCGCCCATGAAGCGCTCGCGGGCCTCCTCGGCGGGATCGTCCGTGCCGGGCGGGCGCAGCAGGGCGAAGTAGCGGTCGAGCCGGGCCGGCAGCTCCGCCTCGGGCGCCGCCTCGGCGAGGACGTCCCAGAGGGCGTCCTGGTCGGCGACGCCGAGGGCGGCGGCCAGCGCCCGCTCGGCCGCCTCGGCGCGCGCCCCGTGCGGGTCGGCGTAGCGGTTGGCGCGGCGTCCGAAGGCCGGGTCCCAGGCCGGCAGGTCGCAGAACAGCGTCTCGGCACCCACCGCCCGGCCCGCCTCCAGGGCCTGCCATTCCGGCGAGAAGGCGCAGAACGGCGTGTAGGAGGCGGCGCTGCCCGCCGCGTCGGCCCGAAACGAGAAGATCGCCACCGGCAGGTCGTGGCCGAGGGCGAGGTCGGGCAGGTGCGGGTTGAAGTCGACCGGCCCCTCGATCAGCACGCAGGCCGGCCGCAGCGCCGCGATCGTGCGCCGGACGAGCCCGGCGCAGGCCGGGGAATGGTGGCGAACGCCGATGACGGTCAGGCGGCCGGGATCCGGCGCGGGACCGCTCGTTGCGGGGTTCATTGCGGGGTGAGGAGGTGCCGCGCCGCGTAGAACTCCCGCCACGCCGCGCCGGAGCGGCGGCTGACGCGCTGGTCGAGGTAGCGGCGCAGGCGGGCGAGGTCCTCGGCGTCGTCCTTGGCGGCGGTGCCGGCGAGGCAGGCGACGATGTCCTCCGGCCGGCCGGCATCGCCGCGCAGGAAATGGCCCTTCACGCCGATGGCGTGGGCGACGCTGACCGCCTCCGCGGTGCTCATCACGGACGAGAGCCGCTCCATGCCGGTGCCCTCGGTGTCCACGGCCTCGCGCAGCTCCCGGAAGCAGGTCACGAGGAGTTCGAGCACCTCCGGATCCGGGGCGCGGGGCACGCCGGAGCGGGCCAGCAGGGCGGTGGCCTCGCGCTGCACCAGGGCGAGCTCGGCGTCGAGATCGGCGATCGGGAAGACGGTCTCGAAGCCGAACCGGCGCTTGAGGGCCGCCGACATCTCGTTGACGCCCCGGTCGCGGGTATTGGCCGTGGCGATCAGGTTGAACCCCTCCCGGGCGTAGACCATCCCGTCCGCGCCGGTGAGTTCGGGCACCGCGAGCACCCGGTCGGACAGGACCGAGAGCAGGCTGTCCTGCACCTCCAGCGGGCAGCGGGTCAGCTCCTCGAAGCGGACGATCCGCCCCTCGCTGAGGCCGGTATGGAGGGCGCCCGGCACCAGGGCGCGCGGGCTCGGCCCCTCGGCGACGAGCAGCGCGTAGTTCCAGCCGTAGCGGATCTGGTCCTCGGTCAGCGACGCGCCGCCCTGGATCGTCAGGGTCGAGCGCCCGCTGATCGCGGCGGCGAGGAGTTCCGAGAGCAGGCTCTTGGCGGTCCCGGGCTCGCCGATCAGCAGCAGGGCGCGGGAGGTCGCCAGGGTGACCATGGCCCGCTCCACGAGCGCCGGGGCGCAGACCACCTTGGCGGGGGTCGCGCCGTCGCCGCAGATGAAGCGCCGGACGGCCTGGAGCGAGAGCTGCCAGCCGGGCGGCCGCGGCGCCGGATCCTCGGCGCGCAGGCGCGCGAGTTCCGCGGCGTGGACGTCCTCGGACGGGGGTCTCTGACGCGCCTCGCGATCGCCGCCCGCCCGCACCGCCTTCGCCATGCACCCGTCCCCTGCCGTCGCGCCGACCCTGTCGGCGACTCCTGCGATCGGCAGAGCATGCCCCGGCACGCGCGGGTTTCTCAAGCGTCTCCGCGCATCTCCAAGCATCGGCCACCCGGCCGGGGATCCGGCACCGCCCGGGGCGTGGCGGATCGGGCGTAGTCCCGAAGAAAGCCTACATCGACACCAAGCACAGCATCAGGATCGCGATCTCGAAGACGATCCAGCTGCCGAAGACGACGACCAGCTCCCAGTCGGTTCTCTCTCTGGTCTTGGCCAAAGCGTACATGTTCGACCTCCTCGCAGAGCCCGATAGGCCGCAAGCGAATTCAGTCACCACGATGGAATGCAACGCGTCCGAATATTCAAACAGATTCTGCCGCGGATTGCAATTGTGCGCGGCGGCTCAACTCCGTACATAAATCAATACATTGCCTCGCGGAACGGGCTCGCGCCCCGTCTTCGATGCAGAAATATCGCATCGCAGCAAGTATTGTCCCGCAACCCCGGCGCCCGCGCCGGTCCGGTCGCGGCGGCGTGAACGGGATCCGTCCGGCCGCGTTGCCCCGGTACGTCCGGAGAGGCGGCCTGGGGAAGCGCTTGAGGATTCGCACATGAAGACGCTGATCAGCCTGACCGTCGCCGGCCTCCTGGCGACAGGCGCGGCCGCCACGGCCGCGGAGAATACCGGGACCCGCATGCAGGGTTCGCCCAACGCGGCCGGCTACACGGGCCAGGGCGCGGCGGGCCAGGGCGCGACGGGCAAAGGCGAGACGACGGGCACGACGACCGGATCTCCGGGCTCGGAGATGCCGAAGCAGGACGGCCGGATGAAGGGGCCGCCGAACGCGGCCGGATTCCAGCCGGGCGGCAGCGATGGCGGCTCGGCCGGAGCCTCCGGCCGTCGCTGATCCGGCCCTGCCCCGGGCCGGACCGCGGCGGTTTCCCGGAGGTTTCCCGATCGCGGTCCCGGCGTCGTGATTGATGCCGGGGCCCCGGCCGCGATAGGCCTCGATGGCGGCCGAACCGGCTGCGCAACCCGGAAGCTCCCATGAAACACGGCGCGCGCAACGACATCCCCGCCACGGTGACGGCGATCAAGAGCGGGGACGTGATGGCCCAGGTCGAGGTGGAGCTGGTCGGCACCGCCTACCGCATGGCCTCGGTCATGACGGTCGACTCGCTGGAGGAGCTGGGCCTCAAGGAAGGCGACACCGTCCACGTGCTCGCCAAGGCGGTGAACGTGCTGCTGGTGAAGCCGTAGCGGCCTGCGCGGCCGGCATACCGCCGTCATCCCGTTGTCATCCCGTCGTCATCCGGCCGGCCTAGGGCGGCGCCTCCCGCCCACCCGATCGGCTGCGCTCACCCGATGGATTGGTTCGACCTGCCCGAAGACCCCCAGCCGCCGTCGGCCGCCGACGAGAGCCGGATGCGGCTCTACATCGCCGTGGGGCTGATCGGCATCGGCGCCCTCGGCATGGTCGGCGGGATGCTGCACATCCTCCCCGCCTGACGACCGTCCCGCCCGGCGACGGGCGCGGCCGCGGCGCGGGCGCCGTCAGGCGGCGCGATCCGCCACCGGCTCCGCCGTGGGCGCAGCGCGGTCGGCCGGACCGGCGCGCCCGAACCGCGCGTAGAGCGCCGGCAGCACCACCAGGGTCAGCAGGGTCGCGCTGATCAGGCCGCCGATCACCACGGTCGCCAGCGGCCGCTGTACCTCGGCCCCGGTGCCGGTGGCGAGCGCCATCGGCACGAAACCAAGGGAGGCGACCAGCGCGGTCATCGCCACCGGCCGCAGCCGGGTGAGAGCGCCCTCGCGGATCGCCGCCCGCAGCGGCCGGCCCGCGGCGACGAGCTGCTTGATGAAGGTCAGCATCACGAGGCCGTTGAGCACCGCCACCCCCGAGAGCGCGATGAACCCGACCGCGGCCGGCACCGAGAGCGGCATCCCCCGCAGCCACAGGGCCGCGATGCCGCCGGTGAGCGCCAGCGGCACCGCGCTGAACACCAGGAGCGCGTCCCGCGCGCTGCCCAGCGCCGAGGTGAGCAGCAGGAAGATCAGGAAGAAGCACACCGGCACCACCACGGTGAGCCGCGCCTGAGCCGAGGCGAGGTTCTCGAACTGGCCGCCCCAGGTGACGTACGAGCCCGCCGGCAGGGTCACCTGCGCGGCAACCTTCGCCTGCGCCTCCGCCACCAGCGAGCCGATGTCGCGCCCGCGGACATTGGCGGTGACCACGACCCGGCGCCGGCCGTTCTCGCGGCTGATCTGGTTCGGCCCCTCGCTCACCGAGAACTGCGCCACCTGCCGCAGGAGCACGGAGGCGGCCTTGCCGTTCGCGCCCGGGGGCAGGGGGACCGGCAGGTTCTCCAGGGCCTCCCGGTCCTCGCGGACCTGATCGGTCAGGCGCACGACGATCGGCACGCGCCGGTCGCCCTCGAACACGACCCCGGCGTCCCGGCCGCCCATGGCGGCGCCGATCACGTCCTGGATCGCCCCGGTGCTGAGGCCGAGCCGGGCCGCCTCGGTCCGGTCGATCCTGATCTCGAAGACCGGCAGGCCGGTGATCTGCTCGACCTTCACGTCGTCGGCGCCCGGGATCCCGCGCAGGATCGCGGCGATCCTGTTGGCGGTCTCCAGCATCGGCTCGAAGGCGTCGCCGAACACCTTCACGGCGAGGTCGCCCCGCGTCCCGGCGAGCAGCTCGTTGAAGCGTAGCTGGATCGGCTGGGAGAACTCGTAGACGTTGCCGGCGAGCTCGCTCAAGGACGCCTCGATCCGCTCCTGCAGCTCGGCCTTCGACAGGCCCGGGTCGGGCCAGTCCGCCTGCGGCTTGAGCATCACGAAGGTGTCGGAGGAATTCGGCGGCATCGGGTCGGTGGCGACCTCGGCGGTACCGGTCTTCGAGAACACGTAGGCGACCTGCGGGAACTTGGCGATCGCCCGCTCCACCTTGAGCTGCATCGCCTGCGACTGGGTGAGAGAGGTGGACGGGATCCGTGTGGCGTTGAGGGCGATGCTCTTCTCGTCGAGCTGCGGGATGAACTCGGTCCCGAGCCGGGTGGCGAGCAGCCCTGCGCCCGCGAGGAGGAGCAGCGCCGTCCCGACGAACGGGGCGGGCGCCCGGATCGCCGCCGCGAGGACGGGCCGGTAGAGCGCCTTCAGGCCCCGGACGAGAGGGTTCTCGGCCTCGGTGACCCGGCCGGTCAGCGCGATGGCGATCAGGGCCGGCACGAAGGTCAGCGACAGCACGAAGGCCGCCGCCAGGGCGAGGATGACGGTCAGCGCCATCGGCTGGAACATCTTGCCCTCGACCCCCGTGAAGGTCAGGAGCGGGACGTAGACCAGCATGATGATCGCCTGCCCGTAGAGGGACGGCTTGATCATCTCCTCGGCCGAGTCCCGCACCGTCTCCAGGCGCTCCTCCAGCGCGAGCGGCCGCCCGAGGGCGTGCTGCCGCTCGGCGAGGTGGCGGAGCGCGTTCTCGGTGATGATCACCGCCCCGTCGACGATGAGCCCGAAATCCAGCGCCCCGAGGCTCATCAGGTTCGCCGAGATCCTCCCCTCGACCATGCCGGTCACGGTCATCAGCATGGCGGCCGGAATGACCAGCGCGGCGATCAGCGCCGCCCGGATGTTGCCGAGCAGCAGGAACAGGACGACGATCACGAGGGCCGCGCCCTCCGCGAGGTTCCTGCCCACCGTGCGGATCGTGGCCTCGACGAGCTGCGTCCGGTCGAGGACGGTCTGGACGACGATGCCGGGGGGCAGGGCCCGCCGGATCTGGTCCATGCGGGCATCGACGGCGGCCGCCACCGTGCGGCTGTTCTCGCCGATCCGCATCAGGGCGGTGCCGATGACGGTCTCCTGCCCGTTCTCGCTCGCCGAGCCGGTGCGCAGGTCGCGCCCGATCCGCACCGTGGCGACGTCGCGGATCCGCACCGGCACGCCGCCGCGGCTCGCCACGACGACGTCGGCGATCGCCTCCGGACTCTCCAGGCGGCCGGCGGCGCGCACCACGTAGCTCTCGCCGTTATCCTCCAGGTAGCGGGCGCCCTGGTTCGCGTTGTTGGCCTGGAGCGCCCGGGCGACGTCCGCGAAGGACAGGTCGAGGGCGGTGAGCTTCGTGGGGTCCGGCTGGACGTGGTACTGCTTCTCGAAGCCCCCGATCCCGTCGACGCCGGCGACGCCCGGGACGGACTTGATCTGCGGCCGCACGATCCAGTCCTGCACCGTGCGCAGGTAGGCGACCTGCTCCAGTTCCGTCCTGAGCGCCTGACCCTCCGGGGTCCGGTAGCTCCCGTCCGGCTGCCAGCCCGGCCGGCCCGCCGGCACGGCCGCGCGCTCAGGCAACGGCGCGTACTGGACCGACCACATGTAGATCTCGCCGAGGCCCGTGGAGATCGGGCCCATCCGCGGCTCGACCCCGGAGGGCAGCTCCTCCCGCACCTGGGCGATGCGCTCGGCGACCTGCTGGCGGGCGAAGTAGATGTCGAGGGACTCGGCGAAGACCGCGGTGATCTGCGAGAAGCCGTTGCGCGAGAGCGAGCGGGTGTACTCGAGGCCCTTGATGCCGGCGAGCGCCGTCTCGACCGGGTAGGTGACCTGCCGCTCGACGTCGGCCGGCGACAGGGACGGGGCCAGGGTGTTGATCTGGACCTGGTTGTTGGTGATGTCGGGCACGGCGTCGATGGGCAGCCGCGTGAGCGCGGCGGCGCCGAAGGCCGAGGCCAGCAGCACGAGGAGCAGCACCAGCCAGCGCTGGCGGACCGAGACGGCGAGGATGCGGCTGATCATCGTCCGTCTCCTCAGTGGGCGTGGCCGGCGTCGGCCTTGCCGAGCTCGGCCTTCAGCAGGAACGCGTTGCCGACCGCGATCTCGGCACCGGGCTCGAGCCCGGCGGTGACCTCGTAGGCCTCGTCGTCGGAGCGGCCGAGGGTGACCGGCCGCTTCTCGAACCCCTCGGCCGTGCGCGCGAAGACGACGCTCTGGCCCTCGACGGTCTGGACCGCCGCCTTGGGGATCCGGACCGGGACCGCGTCCTGCGCGATCTCGACCTCGGCGGTCACGAAGGTGCCGGGCCGCCACGCGAGGTCGGGGTTCGGCAGGGCGACCACCACCCGGGCCGAGCGCGTGTCGGGGTTGAGGAAGGGGCTGACGAAGATCACGCGGCCCTCCGCCCGGCGCTCCGTCTCGCCCGTCCGGCCGGGCGTGACCGTCACGCGGGCGCCTTCCCGCACCTGGGCGAGGTCCACGGTCGGCACCGACAGCTCGATCCAGACCGTGGAGAGGTCCGCCACCGTGTAGAGGTCGGCCGGATCGCCCTCCTTGCCGACCGCCGTGCCGACATCGACCTTGCGCTCGACGATGCGTCCGGCGAGCGGCGACCGCAGGGGGTAGCGGCGCAGCGTCGACTGGTTCGGCGTCGCCTCGTCGCGCTTCTGGGCGAGGGCGACCTCGGCGGCGTCGAGGCCGAGCGCCGACAGCTTCTGGCGGGCGAGGTCGACCCGGAGCCGGTTCTCCAGATAGGCGGCCCGGGCGGTCTCGAACGCGGCCTCGGAGGCGCTGCGCGAGGCGAGCAGCTTCTGCTGGCGCTCGAAGTTGATCGTCTGCAGCTCGGCCTGGACTTGGGCAGTGAGGTACTCGCTCTTGGCGTCGGCGACCTCGCGGCTGTCGAGGATGGCGACGACCTCGTTCGCCTGCACGGCGTCGCCGAGGCGCTTGCGCATCTCGGCCACGGTCCCGACCACCCGGGCCGGGACCCGGGCGATCCGGTCGGTGTCGGGCGTGATCGTGCCGGGGACGAGGAGGTGGCGCGCCAGCGTGCCGCCCTCCACACTGCGCGTGACGATGTCCTGGCCGGCGACCTGATCGGGCCGCATCCGGATCGTGCCCGCCTCGTGAGGCTCGTCGGCGCCGTGCGCGTCGCCGTGCTCGTTGCCGTGCGCGTGGTTGTGCGCGTGGTCGTGGTCGTGGCCGGCGTGATCGTCGCCCGCGTGCGGGTCGGGCGCGGCTTTGGGCCGGTCCGGTGCGGCCGCCGCGTAGCGCTGATCGTGGTCGTCGGCCGGGGCTCGGGCGAGCCCGACGGACGCGAGGGTCTGCCGGAGACGGTCGGGCAGGGTCGGGGCGCCGGGGGCGGCGGCGCCGAGGGCGAAGCCGGCGGCCAGGAGTGCCGCGGCGGCGGCCACGGACAGGATGATGCGCATGGGAAAGCTGCTCGGCCGGGAGGGCGGGGTGCCGCGCGCGGCGGTCCCGGAGGGTCCCGTTCAGGTGTCGCGTGGGGGTGAACCCGGAGCCGGTTCGGCATCCGGGCGGAGCGCCGCCCGCGGGCGGCGTCAGCTCACGCGCGCGGAGGCCGCGGCAGGCGGTCGGGACTGACGGAGGGGCGGCCCTGGGCGAGGGCGCCCGGCAGCACCCGGCCCGGAGCGGCCGGGGGCGCGATCTCGGTGGCCTCCAGGCGGGCCGCCTGATGGCAGCCGCAATGGAGGTGCTCCGAGAGGCCGGGATCGACGGTCGCGGGCGCCGCCGGCGCGTCGAGGGCCGGGCCCTGGCCCCGGTCGTGATGGGCGCCGGCGTGGAAGGCGAGATCCGCCGCGAGGCCGACGCCCGGAGCGGCGACGGTCAGCGCCAGGACGAGCGCGAGCGCGCGGGCGGCGAGCGCCCACCAGCCCCGCGCCCCGGCCGGGCGCCTATGCCGAACCCCGAAGGTCATCGCGGCCCTTATGAGCCATCCGAGGCCGGGGGCACAAGGTCCGGGGTGCCGACCCCGGCCCCCTCAGGCCGCCAGCTTGAGGACCCACTGGTAGAAGTCGGCCCAGGTCTCGGCCTGGGCCGGCGGCTCCGCGGCCGGGGACCGGTCGGGCTCGGCCGCGGCCCGGTCGCGGACGTCCCGGGGGGCGCAGCCGAACTCCGCGCGGAAGGCCTGGGTGAAATGCGCGGGGCTCTCGAAGCGCCAGCGATACGCCACCTCGGAGATGCGGGCGAAGCGCCCGTCGCCGGTGGCGAGGTCGCGGTAGGCGCGGGCGAGCCGGCGCTGCCGGACGTAGCCGGAGACCCCCCCGAGGGGGACGAACAGCCGGTAGAGGGCGCTCCGCGAGACGCCGAACCGCCGCCCGATCGTCTCGGCGGAAAGGTCCGCGGAGGCCAGCTCGGCCTCGATGAAGCGCCGGATCGCGACGAGCAGAGGCGCCCGCTCGGGCGGCTGCGTGCCCCCTCCGTCCTCCGGCAGGCCCAGGGTCGCCGCGCCGAGCAGCGCGGCGGTGGCCTCGGCCGCCGCCGCGGCCTCCGGCTCCGAGAACCCGGTCGCGTGCGCGCTCAGGGAGTGCAGGTGGTCGCTGAGCATCCGGCCGAACGGGGTCGCGCCCCGGATCACCGAGCCGTGCAGGGCGTCGAGGCCGCTCTGCCGGGATCCGAAGAGCGGGCGCGGCAGCACCACCGTGATGGCCTCGTAGTCCGTGGAGGCGGCGGAGAGCGGCTGCGACAGGTCGAACAGGCAGATGTCGCCGGGGGCGCAGTCCCGCTCCCGGCCGCCGATCGTGACCCGGGACTGCCCGGAGACGCGCATGTGGGCGACGATGTGGTCGACGCCCATCCGGGCGGTCAGGGCCCGCGCGCGCACGAACCGGAGCCCGGAGGCGCGGGCGCTGCAGACGATCGCGGTGCCGAGGTGACGGACCCGGGACTGCCCGCGGAAATCGGGGAGGTCCTCCCGGCGGATCGTGAAATCCCAGAACGGCGCGACGGCGTCGCGCCAGTCGTCGGCCTGACGATGACCCGGGCTCTCGCCCCTGAGCTGCAGGATCGGTTTCGGTCGCATCGCCCGTGTTAGTCCTGACCGAGCGCGGCCCGGTCACGCCGACAATATGGCGATTCTGTCTGCCCAGAAAAGTGGCACTCCGTTCCAATCACCGGACTCCGCGCCGTGCTCCGTCCCGGCGCGGTCGGCGAGAGGCCGGCAAGGGGCCGTGAAACAGAACGTCCCGCAGGCCGGGTGGCCGCGGGACGGTGAGTTGCACGGTTGTGAGGATCGAGGGCTTCGACCCTTATGGTTAACCGGCGGTTACCGGCCGCTCGGGGCCGCGCCGCTGCCGGTGGCGCCGTTGCCGGTGCTGTTATCACCCGCGGGGGCGCCGGGAGACGAGGTGTTGCCGTTGGGCGTGCTCTGCGCGGCGGCCATCCCGGCGCTGCCGGCAACGAGGGCGAGGGCGAGCAGGGCGGACTGAACGGTGCGGCTGGTCATGGTTCTCCTTGGATCCCGAGCGGGGTCTCGACGCGGGTCGTCGCCGTGCCGGCTTGTGCCGGCGTCGGCTGGAGAACCGCACCCCGGCGGCGCCCGTTCCCGCCGGGGCCGGGCCGGCGCGAATCGGCCGCAGCGCGCCCGCCACGGTTCGTCGGGAACACCCGCGAGTCCCCCCGGCTTGTCCGAGGGTCGAGACCGGGAGCGTGGCGTGAAGGTGTTCCGGATCATGCAGGCGGCGACCGGCGCGATTCTCTGGAGCGGCGCGGCGCTCGATCCGATGGCCGCCCTCGACGCGATGGCGCGCGCCGCCGGCTTCCGCGACCGCACGCGGATCCCGAACCACCTGCGGGCCGGCGGCCTCCACGTCGAGGAACTGCAGGCCTGATCCCGCCGCGCCGGCGGACGAGTCTGGAGGGAGACCATGACCAAGCTGTTCATCGCGCAGGTGTGCGACGCGGGCGGCGAGCGGCCGCTCGTGACGGTCCGGGCCGAGGCCGAGGGCGAGGCGCGCCTGTTCCTGGCGGCCGCCTATCCGGACGCCGAGATCGCCCACGTCGCCGAGCCCGGCGACTGGACGAGCGACGCCGATACCGGATCCCGGGCCGGGGACATCCGCGAGCATCCCGGCGTCGCGTGGCAGGCCCCGTCCAGCCTGGCGGACTGAGGCGCGTCCGCCGGGCCGCGGTGCCCGTCCCGGCCGCCGGGGCCGGTGCGTACCGGGAGAACCTGAGGAGAATTTGGAGAGAACCTGGGAATAGCCTGAGGAGAAGCCGGCGGTGCCGACAATTCAAGCGATCCCGTTCACGCGTCCCTAGGGCTCCGCACCGACGGTGGTGCATGCGTTCCGCCGATCCGACACCGCGCCTGTTCGCGGCCGCGGCAGCCCTCACCGGCACCGGGATCCTGATGTGCCGGACCGAGCCGTCCTGGGACGGGATCCTGATCGGCCTGTTCTGCCTCGGGCTCTGGGCCCTCGGCACCTTCGGCACCCTCGCGGCACGGCCTGGCCGACCGGTGCGTTCCGCGCCGCGGATGCGGCCCATCGTGCTGGAGGCGGTCGTCGTCGAGACGCCCCGGTTCCCGCCGGAGCTGCTGCCCGCGCCCCGGCCCCCCGCGGCCCGGGACCGTGCCCTGGCGGGCCCCTCCCGCCTGCCCGAGCTCCCGTCGCACCGGCAGCGCGTGGTCGAGCGCTACACCCGCAGGCGCGGTTGAGCGCGGCGAGGTGGCCGACCAAACCGCGAGGGCGTCGCGACGGCCGACCGGCGCGACGCCCTCGTGGGCGATCCGGAGACGATCCCGGACGCCGACGACGCGGTGGGCGAGGCGGCCTGACGGAGCCAGGGCGGCGTCCGACCGCCGGGCGATGCCCGTCCGCGCGGGATGTTGGGGGCGAGCGCGAGAGGCACCGCGCGGGATCGCCCGCGGGCCGGACCGATCTGGTATGGATCGCGCTCGACGCGTCGTACCGAGAGAGGCCGGCGCCCGGGATCCTTGCGCCACGCCCGTTCCGGCGGCGCGCGGGCCCCGTGACCGGACGGGAGATCGCCACATGGCCACGCCCGAGACCCAGGCGCCCTACCGGCTGCAGTGCATGATCCACCGGGAAAGCGCCGGCGGCATCATCATCCACGACGAGCAGATTCCCGGGCCCCTCGTGGAGGCGGCGGTCGCCGCCGCCAAGGCCCGCTTCGCGGAGCTGCGCGCCGGCCGCGCGGGCTCGGCGGCCCTGCGGGATTCCGCCGGGCGGGTGGTCTGGTCGGCCCGGCAGGACGCCGCGACGCCCGGCACCGGGGGATCGGCAGCCCGGTAGGCTTCGGACCGACGCGCCGTCAGGTGAGGTGGCGCGGCTCCAGATCGATCACGGGGCCGCCCACGTCGAAGAACTCGTCCTCGTACGGGAGCGCCTCGTCCAGCTCCTCGGCCTCGCGCCGCCCGAACGGGATGACCGCGGACAGGATCCCGAGGCAGAGCGCGCCGGCAACGAAGGCAATCAGGATCGCGATGCTCATGACGGAACACTCGGGCGTCGCCGGCGGCGGAGTCGGGCCACGGCGAGACTAAGGCCCGGCTCGCGCACGCCGCAACCGAAATCACCGCCCGTTTGCTCCGGATCGCCCAGCCCGCACGGCGGGCGCGGCCGCAGCACGCGGCACGGGCTCGCCCCGCGATCTCCGGAAGACCGGGAGCCCGCCCCCGGTCGCGGAGCGCGTCCGGGCGATCCGGAACGGGCCTCACCGCGGCGTCGAAACCTGATCCTGCTGCCGGTCGACCGCGTCGCGGACGCCGCGGCCGGCCATGAGGATCTCGGTCATGAACGCCGCGATCGCCGCCACGGTGCAGACCAGCGCCGCTCCGAAGCAGGCGAACAGGACGGACGCGGTCGCCGCGTCGCGCAGCGCGCCGACGAACAGCGTGAGCACGGCAAGACCGATCAGGCCGCCCGCCAGCGAGGCCAGGACCACCGCCACGTCCAGCACGAAGGAGCGCCGCCGCAGGAAGGTCAGCCGGCGGGCGAGGCGGCCGGCCTCGGCTTCCGTCGCCCGGGCGGCCTCCGCCGAGAGGCTGTCGACCTTGTCGGAGATCCGGCCGAGGCGGGTCGAGAACACGTTGAGCAGCGTCGCCAGCGCCGAGAGCAGGAAGGCGGGCGCGAGCGCCACTTGGATGATGTGGGCGATGCTGTCGGGCTCGGTCGCGCTGAGGGAGAAGCCGAACATCGGCGGTCTACGCGGGCGGACGCGTCGCGCCCCGCCTCCGCCGGCCGCCGGGACGGACGGCGGCGCGGCTCCGGACCGGGCGGATCACCACAGGAGGCCCTCCGCCTGCAGCCCGGCCACGAGCAGGCACAGCGCCGAGAGGAACGCCACCGCGAGATACGGGGCCGGCGTGTCGGTCATCGAGGCCTCCCGGCCGGCGCGGGGCCGGCATCCTCGATCCCGGTCCGGGCCCGGAGGGCCGGCATCGAAGGCAGCGCGACGGGGTGCATGCGCGTCTCCTGAAATCTCAACCGACGACGAGGCCGGCAGATAGGGCTTGCGGCGCGCCGGAAAAGCCGCGGCCGCCGCGCCGCCCCGGCGCGGCGGCGCCTTCTCCACAGGCCGGGAGACCGGCGCCGCGCCGCCGCCGATCCCCTGCGAGATCTGCCGGTTCCGAGGAGATCGATCCGGCCGCGGCCGCGCACCAAGACCCGGGGATGCGCGATCAAGACTCGGGCCAGTCGGGCGGCCGGTTTCATCTGTGCAGATCCGCGGCCCGACGCGCGAGTGGTGCCCGCACAGAGGCGCGATGGCGTCCGAAAGCCCCGCAATACGGGACGGGATCGCGCGAGATCTGCGGCGCCGCCCGCACCCGCGCGCCCGGGGATGCGCGGGCACCACCCGTAAATTAATGTTAACCGCTCGCGGGATCGCGATCGGGCTTGCGGGCCGCCGACCGGTAGGATTTATTAAACCTCGAAGCTTCCTGGTTGGTCCTGGGAACGTTCACCGACAAACTGAAGCCCCGTCCGCTCGAGCGCGACGGGGCATTTTGTTTTTGGAAACATTCGGATACCGAAGTTCTTCTCGGGCTAGACCAGTCGATTTCGCGATGTGCTCCAGCGCACCCGGCTGTTTCGGGGTCAAAGACCCGATTCCGAGCTGTTGCAGCGATGCACTATCGCCCCGGCACGTCCTGGCGTTCTGTCCGCCCCGCACACATCCCGCCCAACGGGAGACAGAGGACCAAATGATCAAGAAGCTTCTGCTAACGAGCGCCGCTACGGCTCTCCTGACCGGCGCCGCCTCGGCCGCCGACCTTCCGCGCCGCGCCGCCCCGCCGCCGGTGTTCACCCCCGTCCCGGTCTTCACCTGGACCGGCGCCTACTTCGGTATCAACGCCGGCTACGCCTTCGACGCCAGCAGCAACAACACCAACAGCTTCGGCGTGCCCGCCCCCTACGGCAACGGCACAACCGCCTTCTTCAGCCAGCGCAACCAGGAAGGCTTCACCGGCGGTGGCCAGGTTGGCTACAACTTCCAGTTCACCCCGGGCTCCGGCATCGTCGTCGGTGTCGAGGCCGACGCCCAGTACCTCGACTTCGGCCGCAGCCGGAATAACGCCTTCCTCGTCGGCCCGCTGGCCCCCGGCTACTACGTCACCGACCCGCGCGGCCTCTCCAGCCTCGACTTCTTCGGCACCGTGCGCGGCCGCATCGGCTACGCCTTCGACCGCGTCCTCGTGTACGGCACCGGCGGCTTCGCCTACGGCTCCGGCAGCGCCGACCGCTCCTTCGGCGGCTTCGCCGGCAACGACAGCTTCCGCACCGGCTACGCGGTCGGCGGCGGCATCGAGTACGCCCTGCCCACCGACTCGTTCCTGAACTTCTTCCGCTCGAACGCCGTGACGCTCAAGGTCGAAGGCCTGTACGTCAACCTCGACCGCAACACCCGCAACCAGGGTGCGTTCGTCATCAACGCCGCCAACAACTTCCCGGTGGTGTACAACAACATCGGCCGCCGCGACGACGAGTTCGCCGTCATCCGCGCCGGCCTGAACTACAAGTTCGGCTCGTACTAAGATCCACCCGCGCGCCGTCCCGGTCACCGGGACGGCGCGCGGGCCTCTGGACAAGCCGCATCCCCTCTCGACCTGAGCATCCCCAGCCCGATCAAACTGGCCGCTTGAGCCGAGGAGCGTCCCGGGAGCCATTCCCGGGACGTCTTGCGTCGGGGGCGAGGGCCCGTCGCGGCGCGCCTCAGGCGTGGACCGCGTGCTCCAGCTGCGCCTTCGACATCCGCGACCGGCCGGGCACGTTCTGCGCCCGGGCCTTGCGCATCAGCGCGGCCTTGGTCGTCTCCGCCTTGCCGGACGCCTTGCCGGACGCCTTGGCGGCAGACTTGCCGGTCGTCTTGCCGGACGTCTTGCCTTTTCCGGACGCCTTGGTGGACGTGCCGTCCTCGCGCGCCGCGGCGGCCTTCTCGGCGGCGGCCTTCGGCTGCTTCGAGAACTGCTTGCCCTTCCGGGTATCGGCGCGCTTCTTGGCCGTGCTGGCGGCGTATTCCGTGTCGGTCAGGCTCTCGCGGGCCTTCTTGGGCAGGTATCGCTCGCCGGTCTTGCCGCTCTCTTTGCCAGACTTCGTGCCCCACTCCTCGTCGGTCCATTGCTGGAGATGGTTGTCGGCCGACTTCTTGCCGGCGTAGCCGCCGCCCTCCTTCTTGTATTCGGCGGTCGCGATCTGCGCCTTGCGCGCCGACCACTGGCCGGGCTTCCCGCCCTTCTCGGACTTCGTGACCTGCGTCTTGACCTTGTCCCACAGTTTCGGGTCGGTCTTTTTGGCGGTTCCTGACATCGGCGCCTCGTGAAAAAGATTTGGCAGACAACACGGGCCCCGCGGCCGTGTTCCTGCGGCGCGTTCGCCCGGCTCGCACCCTCCCGCACCTCGATTCGCGCGCAGCGTCCGCCGCCCCGCGGCCGGGGCAGCCGGATACGCCGGCCGCCTGACGGGTTGGCCCTCAGGGGATCAGGCCCATCGCGAGGGATGCAGCATGGCGGACACGCCGGACGACACCCAGGCCGAGCGGATGCCGCACGGCGAGCCGGAGCGCGCGGGCCTGGCCGACAGCCCCCGCGACACCGCAACCGGCACGGTCAGGCCGCAGGACGGCCCGATGGAGCGGGCCGGCACCGAGAAGGAGGAGGCGCGCCGGGGCGGGACCAGCCTCGGCGCGGAGCGCGACCGGCCGGGCGGAGGCCGGGGCTGAGCGCCGCCATCGAGACAGCACGCGAGAGAGGAAGACGCAGCATGCAGATCCGGCACAAGCCCCTGCGCGAGCAGGTGATCGTCATCACCGGCGCCTCCAGCGGGATCGGCCTCGCCACGGCCCGGGCGGCCGCCCGCCGCGGCGCCCGCGTCGTGCTGGCGGCCCGGAACGGCGCCGCCCTCGACGACATCGTCCGCGACATCCAGGAGCGCGGCGGCGAGGCCCGGGCCGTCGTGACCGACGTGTCCCGCCGCGAGGATGTCGAGGCGCTGGCCGCAGAGACCGTGCGCGCCTACGGCGGCTTCGACACCTGGGTCAACAATGCCGGTCTCTCGATCTTCGGCCGCCTCGAGGAGGTTTCGGACGAAGACCATCGCCGGCTGTTCGACGTCAATTTCTGGGGGATCGTCTACGGCTCGACGGTGGCGCTGCAGCACCTGAAGCGGACCGGCGGCGCGCTGATCAACCTGGGCTCCGTCGCCTCCGACCTCGCCTTGCCGATCCAGGGTATGTACTCCGCCTCCAAGCACGCGATCAAAGGCTTCACGGACGCGCTCCGGATGGAGCTCCAAGAGGAGGGCGCCCCGGTCTCGGTGACGCTCATCAAGCCGGCCTCGATCGACACGCCGTTCCCGGAGCATGCCCGGAACTACATGGCGCAGGCGCCCAAGCTGCCGCCGCCGGTCTACGACCCCGCCGACGTCGCCGACGCGATCCTGTACGCCGCGGAGCACGGGCCCCGCGACCTCTACGTCGGCGGCGGCGGCAAGCTGATGAGCGCGCTGCGCAAGCGGGTCCCCGCGGCGACCGACTGGATGGGCGCCCAGGTGATGTCGCGGAGCCAGACGGCGGGCGCGGCCGGCAAGCGGCGGGACGGCGCCCTCCACGCGGCCGGCCGCGACGGGGCCGTGCGGGGCGGCTCGCCCCACCACGTCATGCGCAGCGCCTACACCCGGGCCTCGATCAACCCGGTCCTGACCGGGATCCTGCTGGCGGGGGCCACCGCGGCCGCGGCCTCGCTGCTCGGCCGCGCCGACCGCCGCTAGAGCCCCGCCGCGGCGCCCGTCCCCGCGCGGGCGCCGGCCGGACTGTTTGTTTCTAGACGATGATGGCGGAGGTCAGCCGACATTCAGGCCCGATGACCATTCTAACCGGGTCTTGCGCCGGGCCGAACCGGCGCGGAACCGAACAGAAGGTCTGATGATGATGCACGTGAAGATGATCGCGGCCGCCGCGGCTGTCGTCGGCGGCCTCGGCCTGGCCTCCGCCGGCGCGGCGCCCCTGGCGCCCGCCGGCGCCGATACGCTCACCGGCCCCGCCGCGGTCAGCACCGTCGCCTTCGGCTGCGGCCCCGGCTGGGCGCCCGGCCCGTACGGGCGCTGCCGGCCGATCTACCGGCGGCCGCGCTTCTACGGCCCGCGCTGCTTCTTCCGTCCGACCCCGTGGGGACCGCGGCGCGTCTGCCGCTAAGGTCGCGCAGGCACGCGTCCCGACGCGCGGGTCCGGCGCCGAACCGTGGCCCGACCCACGGGTTGATCCAGGGGCAGGTCCCGTCTCCGAGGAGGCGGGGCCTGCCCCTTTCCCGTTGGCGGTGATGCGGGCCGGCAGCGCCGGGGATGCCACGACCGGGACCGCGGACGGTCCCGCTCCGGTTGGACATGGCCATGGCCCAGGATAAGAGCGGCGGCGCGAACCCCTCGGCGGCGGAACGGGCGGCGGCCGAGCGCGTCGCCCGCAAGCGCCTCGGTCCGGACGGCTGCCCGGAACCGGCACCCGACCGGCGATCGCCGTCCGGACAGGACCGCGGGAGCGAGGCCGCGGCGCCGGACCGCCGGGCGCCTCCGGGGCGGCCGGTCGCGACGCGCCACCGGCCCGAGAGGCTTCCCGAGTAGCGCCCCGAGTAGCGCCCCGAACATTCGCGTGCCCGGACGCGGGAATAAAGCCCGCCGCCGCCCGGTTCCCGATTGTGTGGCACAAGGCTGCAGGCAGGAGCACGAGGGCAGGGACCCCATGGCTTCGCAGGCTCTCGACGGGGCGGGCCCGGCCCGGCCGCCGACATGACGACCCTGGCGCGCGCGCGCTTCAGTCAGCTCGTTCTCCCGCGCCTGGACGAGGGCTACCGGCTCGCGCACTGGCTCACCGGCAACGCCACCGACGCCGAGGACGTGATGCAGGAGGCGTGTCTGCGCGCCTACCGGGCGATCGAGGGGTTCGCCGAGGGCAATGCCCGAGCGTGGTTCCTGACCATCGTCCTCAACACCGGCTATTCCTGGCTGCAGCGGCACCGGCCGCGGGCGGTGGTCTTCGCCGACGACCTCGCCCCCGAGGCCCGCGCCGAGCTGGAGATCGGGGGCGCCCTGATCGAGGTCCCGGAGACGCCCGAGGCGACCCTCATCGCCCGCGACGACGCGGGGCAGCTCGCCCGGGCGGTCGAGGCCCTGCCGGTGGCCTTCCGCGAGGCGCTGGTCCTGCGCGAGTACCACGGCCTCAGCTACCGGGAGATCGCCACGGTGACGGGGGTCCCGATCGGGACCGTGATGTCGCGCCTCGGCCGCGCGCGGCAGCACCTGCTTGCACGGCTCGCGAAGGACGGGCGATGACCGACGACGAGACCCTCCTGCTCCTCAGCGCCTACGCGGACGGCGAGCTGTCGCCCGGCGAAGTCCTGGCCATGGAGCGCCGTCTCGCGGCGGATCCCGACGCGCGGGCCCTGGCGGAACGCCTCCGCGACCTCTCGGCCACCCTGCGCGGGCCCCTCGCGGGGCCGCCCGCCCCGGAATCCCTGCGGGCGCGCGTGATCGAGCAGATCGGCTTCACCGACCCGCCCCCGTCGCGCGGCCGCCTCGGAGGCCCGCTCGGGACCCGGCTCGGGTCCTGGGTCGGGACCTGGGTCGAGGCCTGGGTCGAGGCCTGGCTCGAATCCTGGCGCAGATCCCGGCAGGCGCTGGCCGCGACGCTGCTCGTCGGCCTCGTCGGCGGGGCCGCGCTCGGCAGCGGGATCGCCTATCTCGACCGCCCCGACGGCGCCCCGGATACCGGCGCGGCCGTGCTCGCCGGCCATCTCCGCGGCCTCGCGGCGCCCCAGCCGTTCGACGTCGCCTCCTCGGACCGGCACGTGGTGAAGCCCTGGTTCAACGGCCGGACCACCCTCGCGCCCGAGGCCCCCGACCTGTCCGACAAGGGCTTCCCGCTGGTCGGCGGCCGGGTCGACATCGTCGGCGGAACCCCCGTGCCGACCCTGGTCTATCGCCGCGACAGGCACGTCATCAGCGTCACGGTGGTCCCCGCCGCCGACGGCCCCGGCGCCGGCGAGGAGCGGCGCGACGGGTCCACGATCGAGCGCTGGCGCCTCGGCGACCTCACCTACTGGGCGGTCTCGGACCTCAACCGGCGCGACCTGCGCGCCTTCGCCGACCTGTTCCAGTCCCGGACCGGGGGCCCGCCGGGATGAGGCGGGAATAAGGGACGCCAGTTTCGGGTTATTACTGATATCGTGATGTCGATCCGGCGAGGATCCCAGCGTGATCAGTCAATCCCACCTGCACACCCGCAGAGCCGAAACGATATCCGGGATCGGCTCCGCCCAGGAGCGGCGGGTTCAGGCCGGCGGCACCCCGGCCTTCCCGGACCCGACCCTCGTGGAGGCGGCGCTCCATCTCCTGGCGGAGCATCTCGAGCAGGGGCTGGCGGTGACCGACCGGTACGGGCGGGCCCATTTCCTGAACCGCGCGGCGCAGGCCTTCGTCGCGCGCGGACTCCTGTGCCTGGAGCACGGCGGCCTGCGCGGCGCGACGCCCGAGGACAGCGCGGCGCTGCGCCGGGTCATCGCCCGCTGCGCCGCGGGCCATCGCGGCGGCTCGGTGCGATTGGAGGGCGCGGGCGGGACGCTCCTGGTCGCCGCCTCGGCGATTCCCGGGACGCTCGGCCCGATCGGCGAGGGCGCGGTTCTCCTGCGTCTCACCGACCCCGGGACCCCGCGCCTGCCGGATCCCGGCATTCTCCAAGACCAGTTCGGCTTCACGCCCGCGGAGGCGGCCCTGGCCGTCGACATCCTGGCCGGGAACGACCTCGCGGCGAGCGCCACGCGCCGCCGGATCACCCGGAACACGGCGCGCGTGCACCTGCGCCACCTGTTCGAGAAGACGGGGACGCGCCGCCAGGCCGAGCTGGTGCGCCTGCTCCTGCTCTGCCCGCAGCCGATCGCGGACGCCTAGCGCACTCCGGCAAAAATATTCGCGCCGCGCGCCACCCTTAATCCGAACGGAGGATGCGCATAGTCCGCATTAAAGCGACGCTGATCCGGCCGATCGTGGACAAAACACGGATCTTTCGGCGCAACGGAGGCTGGATCATGATCCTCTCGTTCCTGAAATCTGCCCGAAAGAGCCGCATCGCGGCGCGAAATCTTCGCATTCTCTCGGCCCTCGACGACGAGATGCTGAGCGACATCGGCCTCGACCGGCGCACACTCCGCACGTTCTGCGAGAACGGCTGCGCGCACGTGCCGCCGCCGCCGAGCCAGGCCGAGACGCCCCGGGCCCTGATGATACCCGGTGGGCTCGGGATCGCCTTCCGCTGAACGCCCGCCGCACCGCCCGCCGCACCGCCTCGGGCCCGGCCGGACCGCTCAGATCTCGACGCAGATCTTGCCGAAGTGGCGGTTGCTCTCCTGGTGGCGGAACGCCGCGACGAGGTCGTCGAGGGGGAAGCGGCGGTCGATGACCGGCCGCAGCCCGCAGGCGTCGATGCCGCGGATCATCTCGATCTGGTGGCGCCGGCTGCCGACCAGCACGCCCTGCAGCCGGATCTGCTTCAGGAGCGCCGGCACCAGCGGCAGCTCGCCCGCGACCCCCGAGAGGATGCCGATCACCGAGACGTGGCCGGCGACCCGCGCGGCGGCCATGGACTGCTCCAGCGTCGCCGGGCCGCCGACGTCGAGGACGTGGTCGACGCCGCGCCCGTCGGTCAGGCGCCGGGCGGTCTCGCCCCAGGCCGGGTCGGTGCGGTAGTTGATGACGTGGTCGGCGCCGAGACCGCGCAGGCGCTCCAGCTTGGCGTCGCTGGAGGAGGTGGCGATCACCGTGGCCCCCGCCGCCTTGGCGAATTGCAGGCCGAACAGCGACACGCCGCCGGTGCCCTGCACCAGCACCACGTCGCCGCTCTTCAGGCCGGCATCGGCGTGCAGCGCCCGCCACGCGGTGAGCGCGGCGGTGGTGAGCGTCGCCGCCTCGGCGTGGTCCCAGCCTCGCGGGGCGCGGGTGAAGGCGGTGGCGGGCGCGGTGACGCCCCCGCGGGCGTAGCCGTCGACCCCGTCGCCCGGCACGGTGGCGAAGCCCTCGACGCGCGGCGCGCCCTCCAGCCAGGTCGGGAAGAACGTGCTGACCACCCGGTCGCCCACGGCGAACTCGGTCACGCCTGGCCCCACGGCCTCGACCTCGCCGGCCCCGTCCGACATCGGGATGCGCGGCTCGCTCGGGCCCCACATCCCGCTGACCACCGCGTAGTCGTGGTAGTTGAGGGAGCTCGCCCGCAGGCGGACGGTGATCGCGCCGGGCCCGGGCTCCGGCACGGGCTGCTCGCCGAAGGTCACCTTGTCGAAGCCGCCGCCGGGCTGGACGATGACGGCCCGGGCTGTCGATCCGGTCATGGTGCACCTGTCGCTCCGCGGCCTCGGCCGCCGGGAGGCGGACACTGGCAGGCCCGGCGCGCCGCGTCGAGACGACGGGGCCGGGCCGTCCGCCGCGGGGCGGGGGAGGGCGGCCCGCGCCCGCAACCCCTTCCTGCCCGCGCCGCCCTTGCCGCCGCGCCGCGCCGGCGCCAAGGTCGCGGATCGCATCCCGTCCGTGGAGGGAGGACAGACCGTGTCGACCGAGCGCGTCGTTCTGACCGAAAGCATAGCGCCGACAGCGTCCAAGATCTTCACCCAGGCCGGGATCGGCGCCATCCGGCAGCTGTCGCGCGCGGTCAGCCCCGGGGACGCCGGCGAACTGGCCGACGTCACCGTCCTCGGCATCCGCTCGCGCACGCAGGTCACCGCCGCGCTTCTCGACGCCCTGCCCGACCTCGCCGCCATCGGCTGCTTCAGCGTCGGGACCAACCAGGTCGACCTCGAGACGGCGCGCGCCCGCGGCCTGCCCGTGTTCAACGCGCCGTTCTCGAACACGCGCAGCGTCGCCGAACTGACGATCGGCGAGATCGTGATGCTGCTCCGGCGCATCGTGCCGCGCTCGGTCGCGGCCCATGAAGGCGGCTGGGACAAGTCGGCCACCGGCGCCTTCGAGGTGCGCGGCAAGACGCTCGGCATCGTCGGCTACGGCAATATCGGCGCGCAGCTCTCGAACCTCGCCGAGGCGATGGGCATGCGCGTCATCTTCTACGACCTCACCGACAAGCTGCGCCACGGGAATACCGAGCCGGCCGAGAGCTTCGAGGCCCTGCTCGCCGTGAGCGACGTGGTCAGCCTGCACGTCCCGGAGACGCCGCTGACCCACGGGCTGATGGGCGCGGAGCGGATCCGCGCGATGAAGCCGGGCGCCTACCTGATCAACAACAGCCGCGGCACGGTCGTGGACCTGGACGCCCTGGCGGCGGCTCTGCGCGACGGTCACCTCGCCGGGGCCGCGATCGACGTCTTCCCGGTGGAGCCGACCTCCAACGCGGAGCGCTTCGTCTCGCCCCTGCAGGGGCTGCCGAACGTGATCCTCACCCCCCATGTCGGCGGCTCGACCGAGGAGGCCCAGGACCGCATCGGCGCGGAGGTGGCCCGCAAGCTGGTCGACTACGTCCAGACCGGCTCGACGCTCGGCGCCGTGAACTTCCCGCAGGTGCAGCTGCCGCCGCGCCTGTCCGGCGCGCGGTTCCTCCACGTGCACCGGAACGTGCCCGGCGTGCTCGGGCAGATCAACGCGATCTTCTCGGGCCGGTCGCTCAACATCGACGCGCAGTACCTGCAGACGGACGGCGAGTTCGGCTACGTCGTGGTGGACGCGTCCGTGCCGCCGGGCGAGGCGGACGCGGTGCTCCGCGCGCTGCGGGCCATCGACGGCACGGTGCGGACGCGGCATCTCCGGCCGGCGGCGTGAGGATCCGCGCGCCGCGCCGGACGTCGGCGACGGGTCGCGCGGATCCTCACGCCCGCAGGGCAGGGTTCGGCGGACACGACGCCCCCGCGCCCGCCGGCCGGCGACGCGCCGGTCACGGTCGCGGCAGGGTGTGCAGCGCCCGCAGGAAGGCGTCGACCTCCGCGCGGGTGTTGTAGAAGGCCAGCGAGGCCCGCACCGACTGGTCGACCCCGAACCGGCGCAGGGCCGGCAGGGCGCAGTGATGGCCCGAGCGCACCGCGATGCCGTGCGCGTCGAGGTGGTGGGCGACCGCCGCGTTCGTCTGCCCCTCGATCACGAAGGACATCACGCTCGCCTTCTCACGGGCCGTGCCGATCAGGCGCAGGCCCTTCACGTCGGCGAGCTCGCCCTGGGCGTACGCGAGGAGGTCGTGCTCGTAGGCGGCGATCGCCGGCATGCCGATACCCGCGAGGTAGTCGAGCGCCGCCCCGAGACCGACCGCACCGGCAATGTCGGGCGTGCCGGCCTCGAACTTCTCGGGCGCGCCCTTGTAGACGGTCTTCGCGAAGGTGACGTCCTCGATCATGTGGCCGCCGCCCTGCCAGGGCGGCATCGCCTCCAGCAGGTGGGTCTTGCCGTAGAGCGCGCCGATGCCCGTCGGCCCGAACACCTTGTGGCCGGAGAAGACCAGGAAGTCCGCGTCGAGGGACTGCACGTCCAGCGGCATGTGCGGCGCGGATTGCGCCGCGTCGACCAGCACCGGCACCCCGTAGGCGTGGGCGAGCTGGATGATTTCCCGCACCGGGTTCACGGTGCCGAGCGCGTTGGCCACCTGCGTCACCGAGACGATCTTGGTCCGGCCGGAGAGCAACGCCGCGTACTGCTCGAAGATGATCTCGCCCCGATCGTTGACCGGGATCACCCGGAGCGTCGCCCCGGTCTGCTGCGCCAGCAGCTGCCAGGGCACGATGTTGGCGTGGTGCTCGATGGTCGAGACGATGATCTCGTCGCCCGGGCCGACATTGGCCCGGCCGTACGAGTTCGCCACGAGGTTGATCGCCTCCGTGGTGCCCCGCAGGAAGACGATGTCGTCCTTCGTGGGCGCGTTGAGGAAGCGGCGCACCGCCGCGCGGCCGCCCTCGAACAGGTCGGTGGCGCGCGCCGCCAGGGTGTGGGCGGCCCGGTGGATGTTCGAGTTGTGCCGGGCGTAGAACTCCGAGGTCGCGTCGATCACCCCTTGCGGCTTGTGGGTGGTGGCGGCGTTGTCGAGCCAGACCAGCGGGTGGCCGTTGACGCTCTGGTGCAGGGCCGGGAAGTCCCGGCGGACATGCTCCACGTCGAAGGGCGCCGCCACCGGGCTCGACCCGTGCGACGTCACCCGCGGCGCCGGGCCCGGGTCGCGGGCCGGCTCCACCCGGGGGCTCGCCGGCGCCCTGCGGGCCGGCCCGGGGCCGAGGTTCAGGAAGTAGTAGTCGCCGGCCGGTGCCTCGGGCGCCCGGGACAGCCGGCCGGTCCGGGCGAAGCGCTCCTGCGCCTCATCGCGGCCGGCCTTCGACGGGTCGGCCGGCACGAGAGCCGGGGCGAGGGCGTGCGCGAAGGCGTTGGCGCGCGGGTGGTCCGCGGCGATCTGCCGGTGCAGCTCCGGACCGCCGGGGAGGGCGGCCGCCAGCGCCGGGGCGCCGGCGAAGGAGAAGTCCGGCAGCACCGGGCGCGGGCTCGCCGGGTGGACCGGCGGGATCGCAGCCACGTCTGCGAAGGCCGGGCTCGCGGGTGCGAGGTTCGGCAGGGTCGGCCCGGAGAGACCCGGCAGGCCGACCGGCGGCGCCCCGAAGGAGCGCGCCGCCAGCGCGGAGGCGTCGGGCTGCAGGCCGGCGGGCTGGCCGCCCGCTGGGGCGGAAGGGACGCCCAGGGGCGCACTCGGCAGCGGCGCGCCGCCCGGGCCCTGGGGCAGGCTCTCGAGGGCCTGCGGGACCTGGGGGCCGGCGGGGAGCGCCGGCGCGAAGGGCCGGCTCGCGGCCTGACCCTGCCCGTAGATCTCCCGGGCGAGGCGTCCGACGAGATCCGCGTGGGCCAGCTCGCCCGGGCTCGCCCCGGGCAGCCCGAGGGCGACAGCCTCAGGCGTAGTCATGGTAGTTGCCCAGCAGCACGTTATCGAGGCGGGCGATCGCGTCCTCGACCAGCACGGCGGCCGAGAAGTAGCGGGTCACGAGGTGCGAGGCGATCGAGTGGTCGTTGGTGCCCATGTAGCGCACCGACAGGCCGGGCTCGATCTCGCCGGTCACGCCCGATTTCTGCAGGCCGACCACGCCCTGCTCGCCCTCGCCGACGCGCAGCAGCAGGATCGAGGTGGTCTCGGCCCCGGTCACCGGGTCGAGGTCGATCGGCAGCTTGTCGCTCGGCACCAGCGGCACGCCGCGCCACGTGATGAACGGCGCGCCGAACAGGTGGACGACGACCGGCGGCACGCCGCGGCGGGTCGCCTCCCGGCCGAAGGCCGCGATGGCGCGGGGATGGGCCACGAAGAAGGCGGGCTTCTTCCAGACCAGGGTCAGCAGCTCGTCGAGGTCGTCCGGGGTGGGCGGGCCACCGCGGGTGGGGATGCGCTGGCGCGGGCCGACCTCGCCGAGAAGGCCGAACTGCGCGTTGTTCAGGAGCTCCCACTCCTCGCGCTCCTTCACGGCGTCGACCGTGAGGCGGATCTGCTCGCGGAGCTGGTCGATCTCGTTGGAGTAGAGATCGGTGACGCGGGTATGGGTGTTGAGGATCGTCTGGATGGTCGAGAGGTGGTACTCGCGCGGATCGACCTCGTAGTCGACGAAGGTCGTCGGCAGGCGCGGCTCGCCGGTATGGACCGCCAGCAGCTCGATCCCCTGCTCGCCGTAGGAGTTTGTGTGACCTTTGAGGCGGTCGCGCTCCTCGCGGTACTGCGCGATCTTGGCGCGGATCTCCTCGCTCTCCACCGCGGCGGCGTCGAGGGTCAGGAGGGTCACGGCCGACAGGGCCTTCACGGCCGGGGCGGGCGCGCGCTCACCGGCGAGGCCCGCATCGCCGAAATAGTCGCCCTTCGTGGCGAGCCCCTGGCGCAGGCGACCCTTGTAGGGGCCCGACAGGGTCAGCTCGACGGTGCCGTCGGCCACCACCGTGAGGCTGCGGCCGGCGGAGCCCTCCTCGTGGATCACCGTTCCGGCCTTGTGCCGGCTCTCGGTGAACTTGGCCGCCAGCGCCGCCAGCTCGGCATCGCCCAGCCGGCTGAACAGCGGCACGGCCCGCAGGGAGGCGGGACGGATCACCTTGCCCTCCCCCTTGTCCTCGGCGACGAGATCGATCCGGCCGGGGCGGGCCAGCACGACGGCGCGGCGGTTGACGCGGTAGACCCCGCCCGCCACGTCCACGAAGGGCAGGAGCCGGAGCAGCCAGCGCGGCGTGTTGGCCGCGTTCTGGACCGAGGTGACGGTCGCCGTCGCAAGATTGCGTGCCGCCGTGGCGCTCACGCTCAGACCCGGTCCGCTCATCGTTCGTCCTCACTCCATCCAGGATTTCAGGCGCGCCGCGCCGATCCGCGCGGCGGCAGTGCGCCCCGCAGCCTGTGCGGGGCGGGCGCAAGTCGTTCCGATCAGAACGCGACGACGATCGCGACCCGAGCGGCCGCATCGTCAATAAAATCATGTATTCTCTAGCAGTTCGACAGCCATCGTCGAACGCTCGGCCGGGCCGACTTCATCGTTGTTCCGGCGATGTCTGGATAAAGTCTGATTCGCCCAAGGGTCAACGGAATGATGTCCCTATTTTTCGTCGATTCGTAGAAATGGATCCCGTGGTATGCACGACGAACAGGACACGACCGTCCTCAGACGGGCATGTCAGAGAACTTAATTCTATGGAGTCGCGCCCGGCGGCGGCGCCCGGACGACTTTGTTGTCAGGAAAAATCTTTCGCGCGTCTCAGATGCCGTCCCCGTAGCCGAAGGACTGGTCCATGCTGAGCGCCGGCTCCTCGTCGACGGGCAGGCGCGAGACGACCCGGGCCGGCACGCCCGCCACGGTCGTGTGGGGCGGCACGTCCTGCAGCACCACCGCGGCGGCCGCGACCTTGGCGCCCGCCCCGACGCGGATGTTGCCCAGTACCTTGGCGCCGACGCTGAGCAGCACCCCGCGCTCGATCTTGGGATGCCGGTCGCCGCTCTCCTTGCCGTTGCCCCCGAGCGTCACCGACTGGAGGATCGAGACGTCGTCGGCGATCACCGTGGTCTCGCCGATCACCACGCCGGTGGCGTGGTCGATGAACACCCCCGAGCCGATCCGGGCCGCCGGGTGGATGTCGCAGCCGAACACCTCGGAGATCCGGCTCTGGACGTGCAGCGCCAGGGTCGCCCGGCCCCGGTGCCAGAGCCAGTGGCCGACCCGGTACGCCTCGAGCGCGGCGAGTCCCTTGTAGAACAGGAACGGGTCGAGGTAGCGGCAGCAGGTCGGGTCGCGCTCGCGGATCGCCACGAGGTCGCGCACCGCGTGGGCGCCGGCCTGCGGGTCGGCCTCGAAGGCCGAGAGGCACAGGTCGCGCATCGACAGGCGTGCGAGGTCGCCGTCCCCGAGCCGGTGGGCGAGGCGGTAGGCGAGGGCCTGGGCCAGCGAGCGCTGGTCGAGGATCGTCGCCTGGATGATCCCCGCATAGAGGGGCTCCTCGATCAGGGCCGCCTCGGCCTCGGCGCGCAGGGCGGCCCAGACTTCGGCCTCCGCGGTGCTGCGGCTCGTGATGCGCAGGGGCGGCTGGACCACGGCCATCGTGGCACCCGCGGCGGGCAGGGCAGCGTGATGCATCGGTCGTCGCCGATCACGGCAGGGGGCGGAACGGGCCGGGCCGGCCGCGCTCCAGGGCGTCGTGCCCCTGGACCGTCACGCCCACATTGGCCGGGGCGTCGCCCCGCATCATCGTCCCCGAGGCCATGGTGTCGTCTCCCTCGAACCGGTCGCGGTGGCGGCCCGATTCCGCCGCCGGCGGCGCCGGCGAGAAGTCTCTTCCGGATGCCCCGGCCCGGCGGAGAAGGTTTCGGCCGCACGAGCGCGTTGCCGGAGCATTGTTTCGCTAAGTCATTGTTAAAGAATGATATTCAGGCATCGCGCCGGCTTTGGCAAGTCCCGGGAGCCGGCCGTCGTCGACCGGCACCGGCGATCGATCGCGGCCGCGATCCCGGCATATCTCCGCCGACCCCGTGCTTCTGCTCCGGCTCGCGGCTTCGACGAACAACCTGCGCTGCAAGTCCTCGCCAATTTGGCAGCACATTCTCGGGCACGGCGTCTACATTGACAGTGTCGACATACAGTCGATGCGGAGCCCAACGGAGGTTTGCCGTGATCACCAGCAAGGAACGGTTCGCCCGGATGACTGCGCCGTGTCTGCCGTGTTGCCGCGTCCAAGAGGAGGAGAGCGCACGACATCAGACACGCGAGGCGACCACCGATGCTGACCTATGACACGACCCGGAACACCCGTCCCGACCTGAGCCCCGAACCGGCCGCCGCCCTCGGCCGGGCCCTGTCCCGGAGCGTCCGCTCCCACCCCTCCCACGAACGCGCCGCCCTCGCGAGCGCCCTCGACGACGGCCTGATGCCCGACGAGGTCGCGCAGATCCTCGCCGGCCGCCCGGTGGCCGAGGCCTTCCCGATCCGCTGGGGCGAGAGCCCGGAAGCCTACGCGTCCCGGGCCGTGTCCGAGATGTTCGTCGCCTACCTCCAGTAGGCACGTCGCTGCCGGCCGCGCCGGCCTCTCCGACCACGAACGATGGAAACCTGCCATGTCGGTCTTCCCCCGCGGGTGGAGGCGCCGGACGGGGACGGCCGCCTGCGCGCTCGCCCTGGCGCCCGCCCTGGCGCTCGGTGCCGCCGGCCCGGCCGCGGCCGGACACCCGCCGAAGGGCCGCGGCGCGGCCGGCGTGCCGGACGTCCCGGCCCGGCTCACGGTCGGGCCGGGCGGACGGGACCTGAGGCTCGCGGGCGATCTCGCGGCCGGGGTCGCCGCGCGGGTCCGGGCCATCCTCGCCGCGCACCCGCGGATCGCCCGGATCCATCTCACGAGCGACGGCGGCCTCGTGGAGGAGGGGGCGGCGATCGGGGCGCTCGTGGCGGCCCGCGGCCTCGCCACCTACGTCCCGGACGCCTGCGCCTCGGCCTGCACGCTGATCTTCGTCCGCGGCCGGACGCGCTACCTCGCGACCGGCGGGCGGCTCGGCTTCCACGCCCCCTACGAGATCGGGGCGCGGGGCCGGATGCGCCCGGTGGATTCCGCGCCGGAGCGGGCGGCCTACCGGGCCGCCGGCCTGCCGGCGGCCTTCGTGACGCGGGCGCTGGCGGTACCCCCGGCCGGGATCTGGATCCCGACGGACGGGGAGCTGCGCGCGGCCGGCATCGTCACCGAGGTCGTCGGACCGGACCGCTTCCCCGATTCCACCCTGGACGCGGATCCGAGCGCGGCCGGGGCGCGGGCCGCGATCCTGCGGAACCTGCCGATCCTGCGCCAGGCCGAGGCGGCGGGGCTCGACCCGATCGCCCGGTGGTACCGGGACGGCTACGCCGCCGGCCGGCCGGAGGCGGAGGCCGCCGCGGGGTTGAGGCGGATGGCCGCCGGCTACCTGCAGCGGCGCTTCCGGGCGGCCGACGACGCCGTCGTCCGCGCCCTGGGCCAGCGGATCCTGACGACGCTGGAGCGGGCCGGCGCGGGGGACGCGGCGGCCTGCGGCCTCCTCGCGGCCGGCGACCTCGTGGCGCTCGACGCGCGGCTGCGGGCCGAGCGGCCCTCGTCGCACGGGCTCGCCCCGCTCCTCGCCCGGACACGGGCCGCGCGGCCGGACGGGGCGGCCGCGCCCGCCGCGGACCCGGGCACCGCGCGGTCGATGGCCGCAGCGGCGGCCCCCTCGGGCGACTGCGCCGCCCGGATCGCCGCGACGCGGCGCGCCCTCGACCTTCCGGCCCGCGAATCGGCCGCCGCGCTGCGGGCCCTGTTCCTCGCGGAGCCGCAGCGGATCCTGGCGAGCCGCGACGGGCCGTAGCGGCCCGCCGACCCTCGACACGCCGCGCCGGCGCCTATCTTCGCACCCGCGGCACGCCCCGGACGGGCGCCGGCCGCGGGGAGACGGGGGTTCGACGGATGCCGGATTATCGCCTGCGCGGGGCGGTCCGTGGCGAGGATGGCGAGATCGGCGCGCCGCGCGTCGACGAGGTGCTCACGGCCGCGGACGCGAAGGAGGCGGTGCGCCTCGCCAACAGCCGCTCGCTGACGATCGAGGACGACGCGGTGAACGCCCTGTGGCTGGTCGACGCCCACGGTACCCTGCTCTGGTCCCTGCGCCGGGCCGACCGGGACTCCTGACGCGAGGCCTGACGCGGGCCGGCACCGTCAGCCCGATGCGCGGCGGCCCGTCTCCGGCAGCGCGGCGGCCCCGGCATCGTCGGCGCCCCCGAGATACAGGGACCGGACGTCGTCCCGCGCCCGCAGGGACGCGGCGGTGCCGGCCAGCGCGCTGCGCCCGTTCTCCAGCACCACGGCATGGTGGGCGTGGCGCAGGGCGAGGCGGACGTTCTGCTCGGCCACCAGCAGGGTCAGACCCTCGGCGCGGTTCAGGCCGGCGAGCACCCGGTAGATCTCCTCGACCACGCGGGGGGCGAGCCCCATGGACGGCTCGTCGAGGACGAGCAGCCGGGGCCGCCCCATCAGCGCCCGGCCGATCGCCGCCATCTGCTGCTCGCCGCCCGAGAGCAGGCCGGCGGCGACGCCCCGCTTCGCGGCGAGCCGCGGGAACAGGCCGTAGACCCGGTCCAGATCGGCGCGCACGCCGCCGCGGCCCGTACCGCGCCCGAGGCCGCCCGCCACGAGGTTCTCCTGGACGCTCAGGCTCCGGAAGCAGTGGCGCCCCTCCAGCACGCCCACGAGCCCGGCGCGGACGAGGACGTCGGTCCGGGTCCGCGTCACGTCGCGCCCGTCATAGGCGAGGCGCCCGGCCGTGACCCGGCCGCGCAGGGCCGGCAGCAGGTTCGACACCGCCCGCAGCAGGGTCGTCTTGCCGGCGCCGTTGGCGCCGACCAGGGCGACGATCTCCCCCGCCCGGACCGCGAGGTCGACGCCGTGCAGGGCGTGCACCGCCCCGCCGTAGACGACCTCCAGGGCCTCGACCTGCAGGAGGGGCGGCGCGGTGCTCACCGGGCGCTCACCGGGCCGCCGCGGCGGCCTGCTTGCCGGCCGCGTCCGCGGCCTCCTCGGCCGCGCAGTCGCGCGGGGTGATGCCGCGCTCCTTGGCGTAGGCGGTCGCGGACGCCTCGATGATCGGGCGCAGGCTCGCCCAGTCGGGGGCGATCCAGTCGGACACCACGGTCCACTTCGCCCCGTCCCATTGCTGGAAGGTGACGCGGCCCTCGCCCTCGTGGTTGGCGCAGGTGACGTTGATCGAGTGGAACAGGCCCTTGGCGCCGAGCGCCGCCACCCGGGCCTCGTCGAGGCGCAGGTGCTCGAAGCCCCAGCGCACCTCGTCGCCGGTGAGCGTCCGCTGGCCGAACCGCGCTTGCGCGATCCGCACCGCCTCGACGTTGAGGATGCCGTTCAGCACCCCGAGATTGTGGTAGACGCTGCCGATCCGCTTCCGGTCGGCGAGGTTGCCGTTGCCGGCCCCGTAGACCTTGCCGACGACCTCCTGGATCACCGGGTAGGCGGTGCCCGAGGCCTGGGTCGTGATGGCGACGTAGCCCTTGGCGGCGTCACCCGCCGGGATCACGTCCTCCTCCGAGTTCGACCAGACATTGCCGACGATGCGGTCGGCCGGGAAGCCGGTCTTCTGGGCGGTCTTCAGGGCCACCGGGTTCATCACGCCCCAGCCGCGCAGCACCACGAAGTCGGGCCGCAGGCGCCGGATCGTGAGCCACTGCGACTGCTGCTCGTTGCCGGGATGGGGCACCTCGATCTGCGCGACGGTGAAGCCGTAGCGCTCGGCGAGCCGCGCGTAGATCGGGATCGTCTCCTTGCCGTAGGGCGAGCCGTGGTAGAGCACCGCGACGGTCTTGCCCTTCAGCTTGTCGAGGCCGCCCGCGCGGGTGCCGAGATACTGGATGATGCCGCTCGTCTCGCTGTAGGGGTTGAGCAGCAGCGGGAACACGTAGGGGAAGACGCGCCCGTCGGTGGAGTCGGTGCGGCCGTGGTTGATCGTGATCAGCGGCACCTTGTCGGCGGTGATGCGGTCGATCATCGCGTAGGCGATGCCCACCGAGAGCGGGTTCCAGGCGGCGATGCCGGGCCGGGACTTCAGCCGCTCGTAGACCTCGACGCCGCGCTCGACCTCGTACTGGGTCTCGCCCTCGCTCCAGGTGAGCTTGACGCCGTTCACCCCGCCGTCGCGGGCGTTGATCAGGTTGAGATAGTCGATGAAGCCCCCGAAGAAGCCGGTCCCACCGGCCGCGTAGGGGCCGACCCGGTAGCTCTGGAGCGGGAAATACTGCTCGTCGGCCCAAGCGGCCCGGGGGGCCGCGCCGGCGAGCGCGACGGTGCCGGCGAGGAGCGCGGCGCGGAGACGAGGCGTCAGGGGCATGGTCGTCCTGGGGTTGGTCGGGCGGGGAGGGGATCAGGCCGCGCGGCGGCCGAGGCGGCGGCCCGCCCGGTCGAGGAGGGCGGCGAGGCCGGCGGGCTCGCGGATCAGCACGGCGACGATCAGGGCGCCGAGCACGACGCGCTGGACCATCTCCAGGGTGCCGGAATCGAACCCGTCGCCGAGCAGCGCCGCGCCGAGGCGCGACAGGAGCAGGGGCAGCACCACGATGAAGCCCGCGCCCAGGAAGGCGCCGCGCAGGGTGCCGAGGCCGCCGATGATCACGATGAACAGGATCTGGAAGGAGCGGTCGAGGTTGAACCCCGCCGGCTCGACGGTGCGCAGATACGCGAAGGCCCAGAGCGCCCCGGCGATCCCGATCACGAAGGACGAGGCCGCGAAGGCCAGGAGCTTGGTCCGGGCGACCCGCACGCCCACGAGGCGGGCGGCGGTCTCGTTGTCGCGGATCGCCACGAGGTTCCGGCCCGTGGGCGAGGTCACGAGCCTCCACGCGACGAAGGTCAGCAGCGTGACCACCGTGAGCGTGACCAGGTAGCGGCCGCGCGGGTCGTCGAAGGACAGGCCGGCCACCGCCAGCCGGGGGGCGGTGACGATGCCCGAGGGGCTGTCGTCGGAGATCCAGCCGATCCGGTTCAGCGCCCAGGCCACGAAGAACTGCACGGCGAGCGTCGAGACCGCGAGGTAGAAGCCCCGCAGGCGCAGGGCCGGCAGCCCCGCCACCAGCCCGGCGAGCGCCGCCACGAGGCCGGCGAGCAGGAGTGACGCCGGGAGCGGCAGGCCGGGCAGGCGCAGCGACAGGTTGAAGGCCGCGTAGGCCCCGACCGCCATGAAGGCGGCCGAGCCCAGGGAGAGCAGCCCGGCATAGCCGGTGAGCAGGTTGAGCCCGAGGCCGGCCAGCGCCAGGGCCAGGAACGGCGTCAGCAGCGCCTCGAACAGGTAGCTCGTGCCGGTGAGCGGAAGGATCCCGTAGGCGAGGACCAGCAGGGCGCCGAGGCCGAGGGTCCCGGCGGGCAGGAGCGGGCGCGGCACGGCGCGGGGGAGGGCCACCACGGCGGCTCAGACCCGCTCGACGGCGCGCAGGCCGAGCAGGCCCGACGGCCGGACCAGCAGGAAGCCCAGGGCCGCCACGTAGGCGATCCAGCCCTCGATGCCGCCGCCGATGACCGGACCGAGATAGACCTCGGACAGCTTCTCCGCCGCGCCGACGATCAGCCCGGCCACGATCGCCCCGGCGACGGAGTCGAAGCCGCCGAGCACGAGCACCGGCAGCGCCTTCAGCACCACCAGCGACAGGGAGAACTGCACGCCGAGCCGCGCCCCCCAGAGCAGCCCCGCCACCAGCGCGACGATCCCGGCGGCGATCCAGACCGCCGACCAGATCCGGGGCAGGCGCAGGCCGGTGTTGAGGGCGGCGAGCGGATCGTCCGCCACCGCCCGGAAGGCGAGGCCAGTGCGGGTGTAGCGGAAGAAGGCGGCGAGGACCGCCACCATCAGGCCCGCGACCGCGGCGGCGAACAGGTCGAACCGGCTGACCAGCACGCCGCCGAGATCGATCGGCGTGTCGTCGATGCCGAGGTCGAGCCCGTGGACCTGGGTGCCCCAGGCGAGTTGGGCCGCGCCCTCGATCACGTAGGCGACGCCCAGCGTCGCCATGAACAGGGTGATGGGCGGCTGGTTGACGAGCGGCCGCAGCACCAGGCGCTCCACGCCGAGACCGACCACCACCATCGCGGCGAGCGTCGCGGCCAGGGCCGCCGGGACGGGCAGGCCGCGCTCGGTCAGGCTCACGAAGGTGAGGGCGGCGAACAGCACCATCGCGCCCTGCGCGAAGTTGAGCACGCCCGAGGTCTTGTAGATCAGCACGAAGCCGATCGCCACGAGGGCGTACATGACGCCCGACAGGAGGCCGCCGACGACGACCTCGATCAGGAAGGCGAGATCCGGGCTCATGCGGCGGCCGCGTCCCCGTCTTCGGCCGCGTCTCCATCCGCGTCTCCATCCGCGGCGGGATCAGCGGCGGCATCCGCCTCCCCGTCCGCGAGCCCCAGATAGGCCGCGATGACCGCCGGGTCCGCCCGCACCTCCGCGGGCGTGCCGGTGGCGATGCGGCGACCGTGATCGAGCACGGTCACCCGGTCGGAGAGGCGCATGACGACGCCGATATCGTGCTCGATCAGGACGATCGCGGCCCCGGACCGATCCCGCGCCGCCCGGATGAAGCCGGTCATCTCGGCCTTCTCGGTCGCCGTCATGCCGGCCATCGGCTCGTCGAGGAGCAGGAGCCGCGGCCCGGCCACCAGGGCCCGGCCGAGCTCGACCCGCTTCTGGAGCCCGTAGGGGAGGCTGCCGGCGGGGCGGTCGGCCACCGCCGCGAGGCCGAGGCGTCCGATCACCGCCTCGGCGGCGGCGCGGTGCGCGCGCGCCTCCCGCCGGGCGGAGGGCAGGCCCAGGATCTGGGCCGCGGGCCCGGCGCGCCGCGCGGCCGAGAGCCCCGCGAGGACGTTGTCGCGCACGCTCAGGCCCGCGAACAGGGCGAGGTTCTGGAAGGTCCGGGCGACGCCCAGCGCGGCGAGCCGCCCGGCCGGCACCCGGGCGAAGCTCTCCGCGCCGAGCCGCACCCGCCCGGCCCGCGGTGCGTAGAGGCCGGTGATCGCGTTGATCAGCGAGGATTTGCCGGCGCCGTTCGGCCCGATCACGGCGTGGATCTCGCCGGCCCCGACCGCGAGGTCGATCTCCGCGAAGGCGACGGTGCCGCCGAAGGCGAGGGACAGCCCCTCGACCGACAGGACCGCGTCCGCCCGGTCCCGGTGCGGGCCGCCGCCGGGGCCTGCCGCCGGGCGGGGGGCGGGCCGGGGGAGGGGGCCTCGCCCGTCCCGGACCGGGCGGACGAGGCGCAGCGCAGGCTGCATAGGAAGGAATCCGTCCACGATAGGCCGTCCGCTGCGGCGCGAACCGGCGGAACCCGTTGAGAGAAGGCGAGGAACAGGACGACGACGTGTCCCGAGCCGATATTTCGGCATTCCCGCCCGTCAAATCGTGCTCCGCCGGGTCCACGAAGTCAAAAGCACAGTCTTTTCAATTTCGACACGACGCGCGAACATTCTCCCTCCGAAGGAGTCCGGCGCGGGATCACTGCCCTAGTCCTGACGACGGGCCACCCGAACCGCCGAGATCTTGCCGCCTCGCGACGGTGACGGGCCCGGATCCGGGCGATTCGGTGGGGTGCGGCGGGCGGAAAGACACCTTACGGTAGCATAAACTAATCTGCGTAAGTATTCATGGCTTCGAACAAAATGTAGGTTCGCGCCCCCACGCCGTCGTGGAGACGCCGCCATGCCAAACCCGCTCGCGCACAAGCTAAGTTGCTATGTCCGGCTCTCCGAAGACGACCGGATGTGCTTGGCCGACGCCATGAGCCCGAGCCGCATGGTCGCCGCCCGCACCGACATCATCCACGTGGGCGACGATCCGCGCGCGATCACCGTGATCCTCGAGGGCTGGGCCTGCCGGTACCGGCAGTTCGCCAACGGGCGCCGCCAGATCGTCTCGCTCCTGCTCCCGGGCGACCCGTGCGACCCGCACATCTTCCTCCTCGACGAGATGGATCACGCGATCGGCGCGATCACGCCCGTGCTCCTCGGCCAGATCTCCGGCCCCGCGATGCGGGACGTGATCGCCCGCAGCCCGCGGCTCGACATGGCCTTCCATCGCGAGGCCCTGGCCACCGCGGCGATCCAGCGCGAGTGGACGGTCAGCCTCGGCAGCCGCACCGGGATCGAGCGCCTCGCCCACCTGTTCTGCGAGGTGCACGCGCGCCTGGCGGCCATCGGCCTGAGCGACGGGAATACCTGCGCGATGCCGATGACGCAGAACGATCTCGGCGACGCGATGGGGCAGACCAGCGTGCACATCAACCGCACGCTCCAGGAACTGCGCGGCATGGGGCTGATCACCCTGCGCAGCCGGCGCCTGACGATCCACGATCCGACCGCGCTCGCCCGGCTCGCGCATTTCGACACCGCGTACCTCCATCTCACCGAGGCCGGCCACGCCGCCGCGCGCTGAACCCTGGCCGCCCCGCGGTGATTGAGCCAGGTTGAACGACATCCGGAGTGGCCCGGCATGACAGACCCTCGCGATCCGGCGGAGCGACTCGCGGCCCTCGAGGCCGACAACGCGCGCCTGCGCCGGCTGCTCGACGCGGCGGGGCTCCCGGACGGCCTGCGCCACGGCATGCGCAACACGATGGCGATGATGCGCACCGTCATGCACCGCTCCGCCGAGAGCGCCGCGGATGTCGAGAGCTACGTGGCGCATCTCGACGGCCGGTTCGGGGCGATCATGCGCGTGCAGGCCGCCACGGACGCGTTCGGCGATGCGGACCTGCACACGCTGATCTCGGACGAGCTGATGTTCCACCTCGCCCGCGAGGGCGAGCAGGCCAGCCTCGCGGGCCCGCGGGTGCGCCTCCGCCCCAAGGTCGCCCAGGTCGTCGCGCTGGCCCTGCACGAACTGGCGAGCAACGCGGTGGAGCACGGATCCCTGGCGCTGCCCCAGGGCCGGATCCGCGCCGCGTGGCGGGTGACGGACGCGGAGGCCGGACCGCCCGTCCTCAGCCTCGACTGGGCCGAGACCGGCGGCAGCGGTGTCCAGGCCTCCGGACGGCGCGGCTTCGGCACGGACGTGCTGACGGAGATGCTGGCCTACGATCTCGGCGCGGCGGTCGACCTGCGCTACGAGCCGGACGGGCTGCGCTGCGCGATCCGCGTGCCGCTCACGGCCCAGATCGGGCGCCGCGTGGCCGAGGATCCCGAGACGGACTGGGACGGCGACGGCCGGTGAGCCTCACGATCCGGACGCCGCCCGCACCTGCCCGGTCATCTGCGGCAGCGCGCCGAGCGCCTCCACGGGCGGGTTCGGGCCGGGCAGGAGCAGGTAGTCGGGCGTGAACCCGGAAAACTCCCGCAGACGCTCGAGATTCGGCACGCGCACGCTCTTGCGCCCGCTCTCGATCAGGCCGGCCCTGCGCAGATCGGAGAGGACGCGCGAGAGGTGGACGTTCGAGAGCCCCGCCGTGTCGGCCAGTTCGGACTGCGCCAGCGGCAGGCGGTAATCGGGCTCCAGGCCGAGGCCGACGGCGTTCAGGCGCGCGAAGAGCTCGCAGATGATGTGGGCGACCTGCCTGTCGGCGGACCGGCGCCCCACCCCGACGAGCCATTCCTGCAGGACGGCCTCGTCGACCAGGATCGACCACCAGAGGGCGCGGTAGATGTTGGGCCGGAGGGCGGCGAGCTCCTTGATCGTCCGGTAGGGGACCGAGGCGACGGTGCAGGGCGTCAGCGTCGCCACGGAGTGGATCGCCCGGTTGAGCAGGGACGCGTGCAGGTCGCAGCCGTCGCCGGGCACGAGGTAGGCGAGGATCGAGCGCCCCCCGTCGGGCACCAGCTTGTAGCGGCAGGCGAACCCGTCGAGGATCACGTAGGCGGCGTCGGGTCGCACGCCTTCCGAGACCAGGTCGCGGCCCGCCTCGACCTGCGCGACATCGCTGGTGGCCGCTGCCAGGGCGGCCACGTCGCCCTCGTCCAGGTTCGCGCGCAGGGCCAGCTTCCGAAGGAAGGGGTTCAAGGGATCTCCCGGACATCCTGCCCCGCGCGCGGAGCCGCCTCTGCGTAAACGCGCGACGGCTTATCCTTACTCCGCGAACGCATCAAATGATCGCCACGCCCGGATGCGGCTCTCGGCGCGATCGGACCGGGGCCGCCTCCCGGCATCGGCCGCGAAGGTCGTACCGGATCGCGCTGGGGTCGCGCCGCGCCGTGCCCGTCGGGGCATGGGGCCGGGTCGGCGTATCAGGAGAGCGGCAGCGTGCGCAGGACGGTGCCGTTCGCGTCGTGGATCTCCATCCGCCAGCCCGCCGCGGCGTCCGGCAGCTCGCCGGCCTTCCGGAACTCCTCGATCAGCACCAGCGCCTCCGCCTCCGCGTGCGCGACCGACGCGGCGAGGACGCCGGTCTCGTCCTCGATCGTCTCGCCCTCGCTCCTCAGGCGGAAATAGTAGCGCTCTGCCATGACAGCCTTCAGCCCAGGACCCCCTCCCGCCCCGGCGGACGGGCGCCGCCCGCCCCGCGGGCTGAGGTAAGTGGCATCGATCCGCATCCGTTCAACGTGCTGGCGAGATTGCGGTCGCCGGTGCCCACCGCTTGGTCCGCCCGCCCCCCGACGCGCCCCCCGACGCCGCAGGACGCGGCACGGCGCTGCCGCTCCGGCGGGCGAAACGCCGTCCTTCTGGGCGCCGGCGCGCCCCGAGCAGCCTCCCGGCGCGCCATGCCTAAATAATTGGCACACGATTTGCGAAGCCCGGCCCGTCGCGAGGAAGACGACGCAGGGGACCGCCATGAAGGCATTTGGAACTTGGGCCTCGGCCGCCGCGCTGGCCGCCGGGCTGGCGATGGGCACGCTGGGAGCGGGCGCCGCCCGGGCGCAGGAGACCATCAAGGTCGGGATCCTGCACTCGCTGTCGGGCACGATGGCGATCTCGGAGACCACCCTCAAGGACGCGATGCTGATGCTCATCGCCGAGCAGAACGCCAAGGGCGGCGTGCTGGGCAAGAAGCTGGAGCCGGTGGTGGTCGATCCGGCCTCGAACTGGCCGCTCTTCGCCGAGAAGGCCCGCGAGCTGATCAGCAAGGACAAGGTCGCGGCCGTGTTCGGCTGCTGGACCAGCGTGTCGCGCAAGTCCGTGCTGCCGGTCTTCAAGGAGCTCGACAACATCCTGTTCTACCCCGTCCAGTACGAGGGCGAGGAGAGCGAGCGGAACGTGTTCTACACCGGCGCCGCCCCGAACCAGCAGGCGATCCCGGCGGTGGATTACCTGATGTCGGAGGATGGCGGCGGTGCCAAGCGCTGGGTGCTCGAGGGGACCGACTACGTCTACCCGCGCACCACCAACAAGATCCTCGAAGCCTATCTCAAGTCCAAGGGCGTCAAGGACGAGGACATCCTGATCAACTACACGCCGTTCGGCTTCTCGGACTGGCAGACGGAGGTGTCGAAGATCAAGGCGTTCGGCTCGGCCGGCAAGAAGACCGCCGTGGTCTCGACCATCAACGGCGACGCCAACGTGCCCTTCTACAAGGAGCTCGGCAACCAGGGCATCAAGGCCACCGACATCCCGGTCGTCGCCTTCTCGGTGGGCGAGGAGGAGCTCGCCGGCATCGACGCCAAGCCGCTGGTCGGCCACCTCGCGGCCTGGAACTACTTCGAGTCGATCAAGACGCCGGAGAACGAGGCCTTCATCAAGAAGTGGCAGGCGTTCAAGAAGAACCCCAAGGCCGTCACCAACGACCCGATGGAGGCCCACTACATCGGCTTCAACATGTGGGTGAAGGCGGTCGAGAAGGCCGGCACCACCGATCCCGACAAGGTGATCGACGCGCTGCCGGGCATCGAGCAGAAGAACCTCACCGGCGGCACCGCGAAGATGCTGCCGAACCACCACATCACCAAGCCGGTCTTCATCGGCGAGATCGAGGCGAACGGCCAGTTCGACGTGGTCTGGAAGACCGAGGGCCTGATCCCCGGCGAGGCGTGGTCGAAGCAGCTCGAGGGCTCGAAGGACCTCGAGGCCGACTGGGTCAAGCTCAAGTGCGGCAACTACAACACCAAGACCAAGTCCTGCGGCGGCGCGTAAGCCCTGCACCTCCTCTCCCCGCGAGCGGGGAGAGGGGACACGCGCCTCACCCGTGTGGGGCGCACCGCTCCCGGCTCGCAGAACGGCCCCGATGCTCCGTCTCCTGACCCTCCTCTTCCTGCTGCTCTGCGCCCCGGCGCTCGCCCAGGCGCCCGATCCCTACGCGCAGCTCGCCGGCGACGGCTACGCCGAGATCGAGGCCGGCGTCTCCGGCCTCGCCGCCTCTGGCGACCCGCGCGCCGACGCGATCCTCTCGGCCCTGTCGGACGGCCGCCTGCTGCTGGGCCCGGACAAGTCGCTGCTCATCCGGCAGGGCGGCGCCGTCGTGGACGCGAGGACAGGCGCCCCGGCCGCCGACAGCCCCGACCTCAAGCCGGTGCGGGCCAACAACCGCGTCCGCCGGGCGATCGAGGCCGCCCGCGGGCAGCTCGACCTCGCGAGCCCCGACCCGGCCCGGCGCCGGGCCGCCGCCGACGCGGTGTTCAAGGCGCGGGACGCGGCCGCGCTGCCGGCCCTCGACGCGGCGCTCGCCCGCGAGACCAGTCCGGGCGTCCGGCAGGCGCTCACCGAGGCCCGCGCCGCCGTGCTGCTCGCGAGGCCCGGCACCGCGGAACCCGACCGGATTGCCGCGATTCCCGCCATCCAGGCCCGGGGCGATGGCGACGCGATGGGCATCCTGCGCGGTCTCGCGGCGGATCCGAGCGAGGCCGTGCGCGCCGCCGCCGCCCGCGGCATCGCGGCGATCGAGACGCGGCTCGCGATAATCGGCGCCCTCCAGAACGTCTGGTACGGCATCTCGCTCGGCTCGGTCCTGCTGCTCGCCGCCATCGGGCTCGCCATCACCTTCGGGGTGATGGGCGTGATCAACATGGCCCACGGCGAGATGGTGATGCTCGGCGCCTACACGACCTACCTCGTGCAGGAGCTGATCCGCACCAAGGCGCCCGTCCTGTTCGGCTGGTCGCTGGCGATCAGCATCCCCTGCGCGTTCCTGGTCGCCGGCCTCGTCGGGGTGCTGATCGAGCGGTTCATCATCCGCTTCCTGTACGGGCGCCCGCTGGAGACGCTGCTCGCCACCTTCGGGGTCAGCCTCGCGCTGCAGCAGGGCGTGCGCTCGATCTTCGGCCCGACCAACCGCGAGGTCGGCGCCCCCGCCTTCATGAGCGGCGCCTTCGACTTCTACGGCCTGTCGATCACCTGGGGCCGGATGTGGATCATCGTGTTCGCGTTCGCCGTGTTCCTGGGCCTCCTGTTCGTGCTGCGGAAGACGTCCTTCGGCCTGAAGACCCGGGCGGTCACCCAGAACCGCCGCATGGCCGCCGCGATGGGCATCCGCACCCCCTACGTCGACGCCCTGACCTTCGGGCTCGGCTCCGGCATCGCGGGGATCGCGGGCGTCGCCCTCTCGCAGATCGACAACGTGTCGCCCAATCTCGGCCAGGGCTACATCATCGACTCGTTCCTCGTGGTGGTGTTCGGCGGCGTCGGCAACCTCTGGGGGACGCTGGTGGCGGCGCTGACGCTCGGCGTCGTGAACAAGCTCGCCGAGCCGTATATCGGCGCGGTGCTCGCCAAGATCGGCCTCCTGATCTTCATCATCCTGTTCATCCAGAAGCGCCCGCGCGGCCTGTTCGCGCTCAAGGGCCGGGCGGTGGAATCGTGAGCCCCATGCCGCCTCGCACCCCCCTCATCGACCTGAAGGGCTGGATCTTCCTCGCCGTCCTGGCCGCCTTCTGCCTCGCCGTGCCGGTGCTGAATCTCGCGGTGCCGGAGGGCTCCGGCCTGCACCTGCCGACCTACCTCGTCTCGCTCTTCGGAAAATACCTCGCCTACGCGCTGCTCGCGGTCAGCCTCGACCTCGTCTGGGGCTATTGCGGCATCCTCTCGCTCGGCCACGGCGCGTTCTTCGCCCTCGGCGGCTACGCGATGGGCATGTACCTGATGCGCCAGATCGGCGCCCGGGGCGTCTACGGCAACCCGGTCCTGCCCGACTTCATGGTGTTCCTGAACTACAAGGCGCTGCCCTGGTACTGGTACGGCTTCGACCACTTCGCCTTCGCGGCCCTGATGGTGCTGCTGGTGCCGGGCCTGCTGGCCTTCGTGTTCGGCTGGCTCGCCTTCCGGTCGCGGGTGACCGGCGTCTACCTGTCGATCATCACCCAGGCGCTGACCTACGCGCTGATGCTCGCCTTCTTCCGCAACGACATGGGGCTCGGCGGCAACAACGGGCTGACCGACTTCAAGGATCTCCTAGGCGTCTCCGTCCAGTCCCAGAATTTCCGCGTCGGCATCTTCGTGGCCACCGGAATCGCGCTGGCTTTGGGCTACCTGATCGCCCGGGTCATGACGGTCTCGGCCTACGGCAAGATCCTGATCGCCGTGCGCGACGCCGAGAGCCGCACGCGCTTCCTCGGCTACCGGCCGGAGCACTTCAAGACGCTGGCCTTCACGGTCTCGGCCATGATGGCGGGCGTCGCCGGCGCCCTCTACGTGCCGCAGGTCGGCATCATCAACCCGGGGGAGTTCGCGCCCACCAACTCCATCGAGACGGTCATCTGGGTGGCGGTGGGCGGTCGCGGCACGCTGGTCGGCGCGGCGCTCGGCGCCGTGCTGGTCAACTACGCCAAGACCGTGCTCACCGGCGCGATGCCGGACGCGTGGCTGTTCGCGCTCGGCGGCCTGTTCGTGTTCGTGACGCTGTTCCTGCCGCGCGGCCTCGTCGGCACCGCGATCGAGCGGTTCGGCTCCCGGCGCGCCGCCGCCAAGCTGCCGCCGGAGCCCGCCATCGCCCCGAAACTCGCCGAAGAAGGGCAGGGCTCGTGAGCACCGACCTCCTCGAACCGCCGGATGCCGCTGCCCGCGGCCCTGCCAACCGGAAGCGCGAGACGGACGCGCTCCTCTATCTCGACGACCTGCGGGTGACCTTCGACGGCTACAAGGCCCTGCGCGGCCTGTCGCTGACGCTGGCCCGCGGCGAGTTGCGGGCGATCATCGGGCCGAACGGCGCCGGCAAGACCACCATGATGGACTGCATCACCGGCAAGACGCGGCCGGACAGCGGCATCGCGCTGTTCGACGGCACCCACGACCTGCTCAGGAGCGACGAGCCGGCGATCGCCGACCTCGGCATCGGCCGCAAGTTCCAGAAGCCCACCGTGTTCGAGAGCCACACGGTCGCCGACAACATCCTGCTCGCCCTCAAAGGGCCACGCGCGGCCTTCGCGTCCCTGTTCGGCTGGCGCAACCGGGTGGAGACCGCGCGGATCGACGCCCTGCTGGAGACCGTCGGCCTGCTGGCCCACCGGGGCCGCCCGGCGGCCGATCTCAGCCACGGCCAGAAGCAGTGGCTGGAGATCGGCATGCTGCTCGCGCAGGACCCCAAGCTCCTGCTGGTCGACGAGCCGGTGGCCGGCATGACCGACGCCGAGACCGCCGAGACCGCCCGCCTGCTGCGCCGCATCGCCGGCGAGCACGCCGTGCTGGTGGTCGAGCACGACATGCACTTCGTCCGGGACCTCGGCTGCCGGGTCACCTGCCTGCACGAGGGCGCGGTGCTGGCCGAGGGCTCGATCGACGCCGTCTCGGCCGACCCGCGGGTCGTCGAGGTGTATCTGGGACGATGACCATGCTCTCCGTCGACGGCATCGACCTCTATTACGGCGCCGCGCAGGCGCTCCGCGGCGTCTCGCTGACGGCCGAGGCCGGGCGGGTCACCACGGTCCTGGGCCGCAACGGCGTCGGCAAGACCTCGCTGCTGCGGGCGATCGTCGGCCAGCAGCCGGTGCGCTCCGGCGCGATCCGTCTCGACGGCCGCCCGATCCAGGGCCTCGCGCCCTACGACCGGGCGCGCGCCGGGATCGCCTTCGTGCCCCAGGGCCGCGAGATCTTCCCGCTGCTCACCGTCAAGGAGAACCTGGAGACCGGCTTCGCGCCGCTGAAGCGCCGCGACCGCCATATCCCGGGGGAGATCTACGACCTGTTCCCGGTGCTCAAGGACATGCTGCACCGGCGTGGCGGCGACCTCTCGGGCGGCCAGCAGCAGCAGCTCGCCATCGGCCGGGCGCTGGTGACGCGGCCGAAGCTCCTCGTGCTCGACGAGCCCACCGAGGGGATCCAGCCCTCGATCATCAAGGATATCGGCCGGGCGATCACCTACCTGCGCGGCAAGGGCGAGATGGGGATCGTGCTGGTCGAGCAGTATTTCGAGTGGGCCCGGGACCTCTGCGACTCCTACGCGGTGATGGATCGCGGGCAGGTGGTGCTGGCCGGCCCCCGGGCCGGGATGGTCGAGGCCGACGTGCTCCGCTGGATGTCCGTCTAGCGCGCCCGCCGCACGTCCCGCCGCACGTCCCGCCGGCGCCGGGCCCGGGAATACGGCACTTCGATCCGGATATCGGGACGGATAATCAACAATCGGAGCGCGGCCGGGGCCGATATCGACCGCCAAATCTGTGCACACGGCCCCGGTTGGCCAATGTTAAAACACAATTCAGGTCCGCCATGGGGCACAACCACGGGGGGCCCATGACGATCCTGGATCCGATCACCGGCGAGCTGGTCACCATCGCCGTTCCGCGGCCGCGGCCGCAGGCCGGCCCGCGCTGACGGGCGGCGCGCTGTCATGACGAACGCGACCGATCGAAGGGCCGGCCGCCGCGGCGTCCGCGGCGGCCGTGCCCAGGTCCGGACGGTGCCGCCGGGCCTGCTGCTGGCCGGCGGCGTGGGGGCGAACGCCCCGCTGACGGCCGTTGACCTGATCGCCCAGGCCCGCGCGGCCCGGCGGGAGGCCGAGGCCCGCGACGGCGCGGACCGCGCGGAGCAGGGCTGACGCGGCGACCGGGGCCGCCGAGCCGGCCGCCCGCCTCTTGAGATCACCCGCGCGGGATGGTCAGAAGGCCGGCAGTCTCGCGGCAGCCGGCGGGTGAGTCATGAAGTTCGGCGTCCTGATCCTGGCCGGCGCCTGCGGCGTCCTCGTCGGGATCGTCATCGGATACGTCGCGGGAACGCGGCTCAGCCAAGCCTTCGCGCAATTGCCGGTGACGGACCGCTCCCCCGCCGCGCAGGCGCTCCGGATCGTGGACCGCATCGCGACCGAGCACGGCCTCGCGCGGGACGCGCTGCTCCGGGCGATGCTCGACCAGCAGGGCGGCCGGACGGGGACCGCGCGTCCCGGCGAGGAGCCGGGCAGGGAGCCGGGCAGGGCCCCGGGCGAACCGGCCCGGTAGGGCGCCGACCGCGCCTCACGCGGCCGGCGCCGGCCGGGGGCGCAGCCGGAGGCTCGCGGCGGTGAGCACGGAGCGCAGCTCGGCCGGCCGGACCGGTTTCGAGAGGATCGGGATGTCCGGCGCCCCCAGATCCTCGCGCACGCGCGCCTCGTCGTGGCCGCTCATCACCACCGCCGGCAGCGGGCGGCCGGCGAGCCTCCGGACCGCCGCGATGCAGTCGGTCCCCGTGACGCCGTTCCCGAGCTCGAAATCGGTGATGAGGAGGTCGATCTCCGGCACGGCGTCGGGGATCCCGGTCTCGGGCCGGACGCGGCAGCCCCATTTCTCCAGCAGGCTGGCGGTCGCCCGCAGCACGGCAGCGTCGTCCTCCACCAGCAGCACGCGCAGGCCGCCGATCGTCGCCGGCGGGTCGAGCCGGGCGGGGAGGACCACGGGCTGCGGGGCCCGGGCGAGGGGCAGGTCACCGATCGTCACGCAGGTCCCGCGCCCCGGCACCGAGCGCAGCGTCACCGTCAGGTCCAGGAGCGCGCCGAGCCGCCGGACGATCGGCAGGCCGAGGCCCACCCCCTCGACGTCCCGGTCGCCGCGGCGGCGGACTTGGTAGAACTCGTCGAAGACCCGCTCCTGATGCGCGACCGGGATCCCGGGGCCGCGATCGTAGACCTGGATGGCGAGCCGGTCGCCCCGCCGGCGGCAAGCGATCAGGATCGGCCGGCCGGGCGCGTACTTGATCGCGTTGTTGACGATGTTCTGGACCATGGTCGTGAGCAGGGCCCGGTCGGTGCGCACCACGACCGCGCAGGCGCGGCTGCGCAGGGCCGTCCCGGCGATCTGGGCGGCCTCGGAGTTCTGGCGCCGGACATCCTCGAGGATGTCGTTGATCGCGACGGGCTCGGGCCGGGGCTCCACCCGTCCGCTGTCGAGGGTCGAGATGTCCAGGAGCGACTTGAACAGGCGCGAGACGCTCTGCAGCGACCGGTCGATGTTCTCGACCATCTGCAGCTCCTCCGGCCCCAGCCGGGCGCCGCGCAGGCAGGCGGTGAACAGGCTGATGGCGTGGATCGGCTGGCGCAGATCGTGGCTCGCCTGCGCCAGGAAGCGCGACTTGGACAAGCTCGCCTCCTGCTCGCGCTCGTAGGCGCCGCGCAGGCGCTCCAGCAGGCTGTAGATGTAGGTCGGCACGAGGACGGTGATGGCCGTCAGCGTCAGGACGAGGAACGGGTTCGCGCGCCAGTACGCGTTGAAGTACGTGGTCACCGCGATCGAGACCAGGGCCGCCGCCGTGGACGCCTTCAGGGCGGTGACGCCGTAGCGCAGGCCGTTGCCGACGATCAGCCGGATGACGATCGCGTAGAGCGGCAGGAACGGCGCGCCGCCCACCGCCATCGTGTAGGTCATCCCGCCGAGGTCGAGGAGGAAGGTGACGACGCGGCGCGGCGTGTTGCTGCCGGGATTGCGGCTGATCCAGCCGTACAGCGCCACGGCGAAGACCCAGTGGCACGTCACCAGATAGGCGACGAACCGGGCCTCCGGCGGGGCTATCCCGCCGTAGATCTGGGGCAGGAGATACAGGCAGGCGAGGCCGATGACGACGGCCCGGATCAGCGCCTGCGCCTTCTCGTTGTCGTACGCCTCGTCCCGCCGGCGCCGCGACCCGAACATCGGCGGCTCAGGCCCGGCCGGCTGCGACGCCGAGACCGAGATCGAGGCCGGGCACCCGCTCCGCCGGGGCCGACCCCGCGGCGTCCGCCCTGAATCGCGCCGTGCCGGCCCCGGTCTCCCGCTGTCGCTTCATCGTGCAGTCGCCCTGCCGCGTCGCCGCCCGGGATCCGGGCAACGGCGCGCCGCCGTCGCCGATCGCGGACAGATCTGACAAGTCTACCTGAAGGTGATCGACGCCACCAGACGCGACGGGAGCCCGCGATGTGGCGGCGCGGACGAGTCTTCGGTGCTAGAACCGCTTATTCAGTCTCCGCTACAATGGTCCCCGTGCTGCAGCGAGACGTTCCGGCGGAAAATATGCGGCAGATTATTTTTTACTTCACTGCAGGTCTGATCTCGTCGACCGGCCGCACGCACGGTCGCGGGCGCCGTCAGCGGTAGGTGCCGGCGCCCGGATCGAATCGATAGACCCGGGCATCCCGGTCCGTGGCCGGACGCAGCACCCCGTCCGCGCCCAGCACGGTGCCGCTCAGGGCGACTCGGACCGGGGGCCACGCGGCGGGGTCGCGCGGATCCTCCGGCAGGATCTCCAGCCGTCCCGTGCTCGATCCCAGCCGGCAGGGATCCTCCGAGCAGCCGGCCGTCTCGTCGGCGCCCGCCGCGACCTCGCCCGCGAGCGTCCAGTGCGCCGGCGCGTCGCGGAACTGGAGGAGGAGGTACGAGAAGCCCTGCGATCCGGCCGTCCCGTAGACCGTGAGGCGCAGGCCCATCAGGAGGCGGCCCCGGCTCAGCGGCCTGAACACGGCGCCGAGCCGCTCGTCCACCTCCGGGGCGCCGCCGTTGCGGTTCCCGGTCCCGATCCGGCCGGACAGGACCTGCACGTCTTCGAGGCGCCAGCGCATATCCTTGAGGACGTAGGTGGCGGCCGCGACGCTCAGCCGGTCGGGCGCCGCGGCGTCCGCGCCCGGGGCCGGCATCGTGACGAAGCCGGTGAACCGGCTCCCGGTCTCGGTGGAGAACATCGCGGCGGTCCAGAATTCCGCCGTGCGGCCGTCCTTCATCCGGCAGGTCTCGGCCTCCTTGTCGGCGGGCCGCCCGCAGATCGCCGCCAGCACCGTGGCGCGCGGCAGCATGGCGAGGTCGGGATCGGCCGCGGCGGGCGCGGCAGCGAGCCCGGCCGCCAGTCCGGCCGGCAGCACCGGCAGCACCGCCAGGGCCGGGCCCGTCAGAAAACGCCCGCGGGCCGCGCGCCCGTCTCCCCGTCCCGCCCGTCTCATGCGCCGGGCTCTGCCACGGAGCCCGGCACCGGGCCATTCGGACAGGTGTACGATCGGCCCCGCCGCACGGTCCGCGCCCTCAATCCCCGACGCCGGCCGTGGCGGCCTTCGCGGCCGCGGCGGACCGGGAGGTGACGTCGAGGGCGCGCAGCAGCGCCGAGACGTGGATGCGGACGGTGAAGGGAGAGATCTCCAGTTCCCGGGCGATCTCCTTGTTGGTGCGTCCCAGCGCGACGAGGCGCAGCACGTCGCGCTGGCGCTGCGTCAGGGGCGGGAGCGGGCCGCGCGGCGCGGCGAGACCCGAGACCGGGCTGCGCCGGATCACGAACTCGCCGTCGCGGATCGCCGCGATCGCCTGGGCGATCTCCGCGGCGGGCAGCGCCTTGCCGATGAAGCCGTCGGCACCCTCGGCCATGACGGTCCGGATCAGGCCCTCGTCCTCGATCATCGACACGACGATGATCGAGGCCCGCTCGAACTCGACGCGCAGCGCGCCGATGGAGTGGCGGGGATCGAGGCCGGGGAACAGGAGGTCGAGGAGGAACGCCCGCGGGGGCGCCCCGGCGCGGGCCATCGCCAGGACCTGCTCCATGGTGGCGGCCTCCCGGACCAGGGCCTGCGGGTAGAGCCGCTCCGCGATGCGCCGCATGCCCTCGCGGAACAGCGGGTGATCGTCGGCAACGATGAGGGTCTCTCGCGCGGAGCCGTTCATGCCACTCCCGGTCGCAGCATCGGAATCTATCCCCATGACGTCGCGGCGCGGAGCCATGCCGAGGAAAATCCCCGGCGTGTCAAGGCTGCGACGATAGGTCATATACACTAGTAGACCGGTTTTTTCCGCCTGCCTAGAAGTCGGCCGGTCATGGTGACAGGCATCGGCCCGCTAATTTCTTCGAATCTTTCCAAAAAGAGCGAGGCTGCAGGTCATGTCGTGCGCGCCGACGCGACGCACGAATTACGTCGTTCCATGTTCGGGGGCCCGCTGGATGTCGGAAGTCGAACACCAGAATGCTGAGCGGCAGGCTCAGGATAGGCTTTCCGAGCCTCGCGCGGCCCCGAGCGCCCCGCCCGCCGCCAAGCCGGGCCTCTCGCCGAGCCTCATCGCGATCGTGGGCGGCCTGGTGGCGGCGGGCGCCGTCGCGGGCGTGCTGCTCTCGGGCGGCGGCGAGACCGCCGGGACGGCCGCGCGGCCGGCCCTGACGCTGGTCAAGGCGGGCGAGATCGACAAGGCCGCCGAGACCCTGCCCTCCGACGAGAAGGACAAGATCGTCGCGGAGGCCAAGGCCTGCCGAGCCCCCCTGGGCCAGATGCGCCTGTCGAAGATGGCGGCCGATGCCGGCGGCGTGGTGCGCATCCGGGCCGGGAACTACCTGTCCCCCGCCTTCAACGTCGCCGACGGCCCGATCAACATCGCGGTCCCGTTCCCGGCGCCCTACGAGACCGGCAAGGGCGAGATCACCATCGAGGGCGCCGCCAAGGACGTCTTCGTCGAGCTGACGCCGGGCCTGAAGATCGACACGACCGGCGGCGTCCAGCGGATCCCCGTGATCTGGAATACCAGCAAGCCCTGCGGAGGCTGACGGATGTCGAAATCCGCCATCCTCCCCTTCGTCGTCTCCGGGCTGGTGGTCGCGGTCCTCACCCCGCTCCTGCTGAGCACCGATTACGGCCCGGTCGCTTGGTGGAACGCCGCCGGGCCGGAGCTGCGCTGGAAGGCGGCGATCGGGATCGCCGTCGCCCTGCTGGCGGCTCTGGGCCTCGCCGCGACCGCGACGGCCGCGCGGAAGGCGGAGGCCGGCCTCGGGCAGCCGGCTGGCGGCCTGCTGGCCCTGCCGCGCCTGATCGTGGCGCCGCGCCGGGTCGTGGAGGCCCGGTCCCCCGAGGCCGTGATCGCGAATCTCGAGGCCATGGTCGGGCTCGCGCCGGTCAAGCGCGAGGTCAACGCCCTGATCGCGCGGCTGGAGCTGGAGCAGCGGCGGCGCGCCGAGGGCCTGCCGGTGGCGGCGATCAGCCAGCACATGGTGTTCACCGGGCCGCCCGGCGTCGGCAAGACCGAGGTGGCGCGGGCGATCGGCGAGATCTACCGGTCCCTCGAGGTGCTGCGCCGCGGGCATCTCGTGGAGGTCGACCGCGCGGCCCTGGTGGCGGGCTATGTCGGCCAGACCGCGGCCAGGACCCTCGAGAAGTGCCACGAGGCCCTCGACGGCATCCTGTTCATCGACGAGGCCTACACCCTGGCCGCCGGCGGCGGGGGCGGGAGCGACTTCGGCAAGGAGGCGATCGACACCCTCCTCAAGTTCATGGAGGACAACCGCGACCGGATCATCGTGATCGTCGCCGGCTACACCAACGACATGCGCCGGTTCATCGACACCAATCCCGGTCTCGCCGGCCGGTTCACCAAGACCGTCGAGTTCCCGCCCTACAGCCCGAAGGATCTCTGCGAGATCCTGAAGCGCATGGCGGCCCGGCAGCAATTCGCGCTCCCCGAGGGGTTCGAGGCGGCGCTGACCCCCTGGCTCGCGCAGCGGTCCCGCGCCGACGACTGGTCGAACGCCCGCGAGATGCGGACCCTCTTGGAGAAGGCCCGCGAGGCCCAGGCCGCCCGGGTCGCCCTGCAGGGCGGCGACCTGCGCCGCCTGGAGATCGTCGATCTGCTCCGCGCCACCGGCGAGGACGCCTGAGGGCGGCCCGAGGGGCCACGCGCGCCCAGCACCCAGGCCATCACCCAGGCCATCACCAGGGCCAGCACCAGGGCCAGCACCAAGGTTCGCCACGTCCATGGAACGCCTCGACAAGCATCCGGTCGCGCTCTTCGCGGTCATCGTGCTGGGTGCCACCGGCCTGCTGGTCGCCCTGCGGCCGGACGTGCTCGGGTCGCTCGCCGCGACGCCGTCGGCGCTGCTGCGCAACGGCCTGATCCTCGGCGGCCTCGTCGGCGGCCTGCTCGCGGCGAGCTACATCCCGGCGCGGATCGAGGCGACGCGGCGCGCCCTGGACCGGGCCCGGGCGAGCCGCAAGATCCGCCCGATCCGCTTCGTCGACGACGGCGCGGCCGCGGAGAAGAAGGACCTCCTGGCCACCGCGCTCGCGACCCTCGACGGCATGGTCGGGCTCGACCCCGTGAAGCTGGAGGTGAAGGGCGTCATCGCCCGGATGCAGGTGGAGCAGCAGCGCCTCGCCCAGAACCTGCCGGTGGCGGCCATGAGCCAGCACATGGTGTTCACCGGGCCACCCGGCGTCGGCAAGACCGAGGTGGCGCGGGTCCTCGGCAGCGTCTTCAAGGCGCTCAAGGTGCTGCGCAAGGGCCACCTCGTGGAGGTCGACCGGGCCGGGCTGGTGGCGGGCTACGCCGGCCAGACCGCGATCAAGACCCTGGAGCGCTGCAAGGAGGCCCTCGACGGCATCCTGTTCATCGACGAGGCCTACGCGCTGGCTCCCGGCGGCGGGAGCGGCGGCGAGTTCGGCAAGGAGGCGATCGACACCCTCCTCAAGTTCATGGAGGACAACCGCGACCGGATCATCGTGATCGTCGCCGGCTACACCAACGACATGCGCCGGTTCATCGACGCGAATCCCGGCCTCGCCAGCCGGTTCACCAAGACCGTCGAGTTCCCGCCCTACAGCCCGCCGGAGCTCGCCGAGATCCTGAAGCGCATGGCCGCGGGCCAGGGCTTCGTCATGCCGGAGGGGTTCGAGAAGGACCTCGCCGCCTATGTCGGGGCCCGGTCGAAGGCCGAGGACTGGGCCAACGCCCGCGAGATGCGCACGGTCCTGGAGAAGGCCCGCCAGGCGCAGGCGCTGCGCCTCGCCGCCAGCCCCGGCGGCGACATCAACCGGCTCGAACCCGCCGACATCGCCGCGGCCCTCGGCCGCCAGGCCGGCGGCGCGGTCGACATGGACGCGGCCCGGAAGGTCATGGCCCGCCTCGACGCGATGATCGGGCTCGCGCCGGTCAAGGAGCAGGTGAAGACCGTGGCGGCGCGGGTGCTGGTCGATGCCCGGCGCCGCGCCGAGGGCATCGAGGTCGGCGCGGTGAGCCAGCACATGGTGTTCACCGGGCCGCCCGGCGTCGGCAAGACCGAGGTGGCGCGCATCATGGGCGACATCTTCCGGACGCTCGGCGTCCTGCGGAAGGGGCACGTGGTCGAGGTCGACCGGGCCGGGCTGGTGGCAGGCTACGTCGGCCAGACCGCGGCCAAGACCCTGGAGCGCTGCCGCGAGGCCCTCGACGGCATCCTGTTCATCGACGAGGCCTACACGCTGGCCGAGGGCGGCGGGGGCGGCAGCGACTTCGGCAAGGAGGCGATCGACACCCTCCTCAAGTTCATGGAGGACAACCGCGACCGGATCATCGTGATCGTCGCCGGCTACACCGGCGACATGGCCCGGTTCATCGACACGAATCCCGGCCTCGCCGGCCGTTTCACCAAGACCGTCGCGTTCCCGGCCTACGACCCGTACGACCTCGTCGAGATCCTGCGCCTGATGGCGTCGCGGCAATCGTTCCGGCTGCCGCCGCGCTTCGAGACCCTGCTGATCCCGTGGGTCGAGCAGCGCGCGCAGCGGCACGACTGGGCGAATGCCCGCGAGATGCGCACGCTCCTGGAGCGCCTGCGCGAGGCCCAGGCGATGCGCCTCGCCAGCGATCCCCTGGGCGATTACGGCCAGTTCGAGCTCGTGGATGTCGAGCGGGCGCTCGGCGGCGGGGCCCCGCGCCCCGCCGCCCTGTCGTGACGGCCCGGGACCCGTCGCAGCCATGAGCATCGCCCGCGACGACTGGCTGCGCGCGCACGCGGCCCTCTGGTACGACGATCGCCGCTACCGCCTGGCCTGGCTCGCCCTGCCGCAGGCCGTGACCTGCGCGGTGGCGGGCCTGTGCATGGCGCTGGCCGCGCAGGGTGTCTGGGGTCAGCCGGCCACCGCCTCGAAGGCGCGGCTCGCCGAGCTGAGCGCCCTGCGCGACCGGGCCGGCAAGGACGGCGACCGCGAGGCGTTCGACGCGCTGACCGCCGCGGCCACCCAGGGCCAGATCGACGCCGCGACCAAGCTCGGGACGCTCTACGACCCCCTGACCGCCGCCTACTTCCCGAACAAGCCCGCGCCGAACGATTTCGTCCGGGCGGCCGCCCTCTACGGACCGGGCGCCGCGATCGGCGATCTCCTGGCGGTCACGCGCCTCGCGGACGTGCTGCTCGACCCGGCCAACCCCAACCGCGACCTGCGGCGCGGCTGCCGCCTGGCCCAGACCTGGATCGACGCCCCCGAGACGCTCGAGCGCACGATCACCGGCGAGGAGCGGCTGACCGTCAAGCTCGCCACCTGCTACGTCGAGCCCGAGAGCGGCCTGCCGCAGGACCCGGTACGGGCCGGGGGGCTGGTGACCGCGGTGCTGTGGCGCCGCCACCGGCCGACGATGGACGCCTTCATCAACAATCTCGGGCAGCAGAACCCCGCCCTGGTGTCGGGCATCCAGCGCCACCTGGCCGAGCAGCGCCGCTACATCGGCCCGGTGGACGGGCGGCCCAATCCCGGGATCATCACGGCCCTCCAGGTGGAGGCGGGGATCACCAACACGGTCGCGACCCCGCGGCCCGAGCCGCGGCGGGTGACGCCCAAGGGTCCGGATCCGGAGGTGCTGGCCCTCCAGGCCGCCGCCCGGACCGGCGACCGGCGAAAGATGGCCGACCTGAAGAGCCGCGCCGAGGCCGGGGACGCGGACGCGCTCACCGCCTACGCGCGCCTGTTCAACCCGGTGATGAACAAGGGCGACGTCTTCGCGCCGGACGCGCAGGTCGCCGTCGCCGCCTACGAGCGCGCCGCGGCCGCCGGCAACGGCATGGCGGCCGGCGAGGCGGCGGTGCTGTACGATTCCGGCTACGGCAACGTCGCCAAGGATCCCCGGAAGGCCGCCGCCCTCGCCCTGCGGGGCGTCGACCTCAAGGACGACCAAGTCACCTTCTGGCTGCTGTACCCGGAGTCGAGCAGCTGGAGCGACGGGTTCTGGGGCGCGATCCAGGCCGCGCTGACCGCCCGCGGCTTCTACACGCTCCCGGTCGAGAACAAGCGCAATTCCGCGGTCATCACGGCCCTGCGCGCCTACATGAAAGCCAAGTCATGAGCGGCGTCACGATCGGGACCGACCGGCTCCGGGCGCACGCGACGCTCTGGTACGCGGACGCGCGCTACCGCCTCGCCTGGCTAGTCCTGCCTCAGGCCGCGGTCGCCCTCCTGGCCGGCCTCGCCCTCGCGCTGCTGAAGCCCGCGGGCGAGTGGGGCAAGCCCGCCGACAGCAAGGAGAACGAGAAGCTCTATCTCGACCTGCTCGACAAGGCCGGCAAGGACGGCGACCGGGCCGCCTTCGAGAAGCTGCGGACGGCCGCCGAGGCCGGCGACGTCAGCGCCCGGTCGTTCATGGGCGCCCTCTACAATCCCGAATGGGCCGCGGTCTACGCCAAGAACCCGGTCAAGCCCGACGCCGCCAAGGCGCTGACCTACTACCAGAGGCCCGCCGACCTCGGCTTCCCCGGGGCCCAGCGCGGCATGACCGAGCTCCTGCTCGACCCCGCCCGCGGCCAGCACGATCTCAAGCGGGGCTGCCGCTACGGGCTGGCCTTCCAGGCGAACCCGGTCGCGGCCCGGAACAACTACCTCGATTCCTGGTCGACGCTCTACTGGATCGCCGGCTGCTACACCGATGCCGGGAGCGGCGTCCCGCGGGATCCGCAGAAGGCCGCCGACCTCTACATGAACACGGTGGCGGCCAAGCTGCCGCGGGCGGTCACCACCTTCACGGACGAGCTCGGCCGCCAGCCCCCCGACCTCGTGGCGGCGATCCAGCGCGACCTCGCCAAGCGCGGCTTCTACACCGGGCCGGCCGACGGGACGGCGACGCCGCAGACGCGCGCGGCCGTGCAGGCCCTGGCCGGCCGGGGTGCCGGCCCGCAGGGCAGCGCGGGAGCTGGCAGTGCGGGGGCGGGCAACCCCGGAGCCGGCAACACCGGCGCCGCGAAGCCCGCCGGCCCGCCGCCTCCGGCACCGCCCGCGGCGACGCCGAGCGTCGAGGACCTCATCGCGCTGTCGAAGAGCGCGGTCTCCAACGCCGCCGACGCGGCGAAGCTCCGGGGCCTGGCGGAGAGCGGCGTCCCGGTGGCGCAGTACCTCTACGCCGCGATGCACCTGTCCCCGGCCAACCGGGAGCAGCGGGTCACCGCGCCGGACGGCCCCCTGGCGGCCCGGTATCTCGAGCGCCTCGCGGTCGAGCGCTCCTTCGCCCCCGCGGCGGCCTCGGCGGCCTTCCTGTACGATCTCGGCGGCGCCGGCCTGCAGCGGGATCCCGCGAAGGCGGCCGACCTGACGATCCGCGCCCTCGAGCTCAAGTCCACCGAGATCCTGCAGAATCTCGAGCAGGACCAGTGGGGCGCCGGCTTCTGGGCCGCCCTCCAGCAGCGCCTCGCCGACCGGAATCTCTACCAGGGCCGCGTCGTCGACCAGCGCAACGACCGGACCATCCAGGCGGCGCGCCGCCTCCTCGGCAATCCATAGGAGACGGCCATCATGGGTCCCCGCCGCAAGGATCCCGCGCGGTTCCCGGTTCCCCGGGCCGGAAGCCGCATCGGCCACCGCACCGCCGCCCTGATGGCGGGCCTGCTGGCCGGCCTCCTGATGCCCGCCGCCGCGCAGGCGCAGATCAAGGTCCGCAAGGCCGACTGCTTCTTCGCGGCCGACGGCAGGACCGTCATCGACGGGGTCTGCGAGTTCCTGACCGACGCGCGCAGCTACGGGGTGGGCGGGTTCCGCCTCGCCACCTACACCGACGGCTACCTGCGCGACGGCGTGGTCGTGTCGGTGACGGCGCCCGGCCAGGGCACGGCGACCTGGAACCGGGAGCCCGGCGGCAAGCCCGAGGACGGCCCCGCCGACAGCGTCACCGCGGAGGGCGCCTGCTGGACCGGGTCCCGGAGCCGGATCTGCGCCTGGAAGGTCGGCGAGGGCCGCCCCGGCTTCGGCGGCGCCCCCGCGGCGGCGCCCGAGGCCGGCGCCCCGCGGGCCGCCGACTGCTACCTCGAGGTCGCGGGCGATGTCCGCCTCGACGGGGCCTGCCAGTTCCGGTCGGAGACCGGGCAGACCGGCGCCCGCGGCTTCGAGATCCGCTCCTACGCCGCGGGCAAGCTCGACGTCGTGGCGCAGCTCGTCCGCGACCCGCAGAACCCGCTGAAGGCCACGGCCTTCTGGAACGGGTCGTCCGGGGGCCTGCGCGCCGCCGAGGCCCTCGGCGCCCTGTCGCCGAGCGGCCCCTGCTGGGACAATGACGGCGCCCGTCTCTGCGTCTGGCAGCCCGGCCAGCCGCGCGGCGGCTGGGACCGGCGGGCCGAGGCCCGGGCTCCGGCCCCGCCCGAGACTCCGCCGTCGCCGCCGCCGTCGCCGCCACCGGCACAGGCGCCGTCACAGGCGTCGCCTCCGCCGCGCGACGGCGCGGAGGGGCGCGATCCGCCGCCGGGCACCTTCCTGAAGCTGTCCTTCAAGGGCCGCTGCGAGTCTCTGATGATGGACGGGGAGGACCTCACCGCGACCTGCGCCCCGGAGGCGGTGAACACCTCCGTCGTCGGCAGCCCGAAGGCCGGGTTCATCTTCGGCACCACCGACGGCAAGGCCATGGCGTTCATGGCCTCGGCCAAGGGCTTCGTCGAGGGCGGCACCCTGCACCAGCCCGTCGACGAGCTGATGTACGCCGAGCGCGACCAGTCCACCTTCAAGGTCAAGGGCACCTGCGAGATGCCCAACCCGATGGGCGGCCCGGTGGTCATCACCTGCAACGCCCAGTCGGCGAACAGCACCTACGCGGTCCGGTTCCGCACCGACGGCGGCAAGCCGGTCCTGACGCGCGGCGATGCGAAGTGAGGCTCTCGCCGCGGACCGGAACCGCCCGACCCGCGAACCCGAGGAGGATGCCATGGCACGACGCGTTACGACGGGAGGGGCCGGCGGCACCGGGATCCTCGTCGGCCTCCTGGGGCTCTGCCTCGCGGGACCGGCGCTCGCGGGATCCACGAGCGTGACCGCGCGGCCCGGGGAGCGGGTCCGCCTCGACGGCTACGCCACCCACGAGACCCGACCGGGCTGCCCGTCCGTTCCGGCGGCCGCGATCGAGCTGGTCACGCCCCCGCGCGGCGGCCGCATCGAGCAGCGGCGCGAGTTCCTGGTCCTCGGCCAGAACATCGACGGCACCCCGTCGCGGGACGGCTGCCAGGACGTCGAGCGGGACGCGCGGACGCTCTACTACACGGCCCGGCCCGACTTCGCCGGCCACGACACGGTGTCGGTGATCGTCACGTTCGTCACCGGCGAGGAGGCCACCTACACCTACAGGATCACGGTGCCCGAGGGCGAGGGCCGGCGGGCGCCGGCGGTGTCCCAGGCACCCGCCCCCCGCGACGCGGGCCTCGCGCGGCCGGCCCCGGCGGCGCGCGCCGCTCCGGCCGAGCGGGCGACTCCGGCCGCGACTCCGGCTGCGACTCCGGCTCCGGCGCCCCGGGAGGCCAGCACCGGCGACTTCCTGCGCGACGCGGTCCGGGGCGCGGTCCCGGCCACCCGGCCGGCGCCGGCCGCGCCGCCCCCGAAGGCCGCCGAGGCCGCGGCGCCCGTGCCCGGTACGCCCGCACCGCCCGCGCCGCCGCCACAGCAGCTGGCACCGCCGCGCCCGCCCGCCGCGCCGCAGCTCTGACGCAGCTCCGGCGCGGACGGCCGGACCGGCCGCCCGCGCCCCCACCGCCAAGCCGAGGACGAGTCCCGTGCATCAGCGCCTCCCGAACGCCCCCCGATTTGCGGCACCGACCCGACCGCGTCGGCGCATCGGCGCCGGCGTCCTCGCCCTCGGATCGGCGCTCTGCCTGCCTCTCTGCCTGCCGCTCTGCCTCGCCCTGCCGGCCCGGGCGGAGGTTGAGAACAAGACCGCGCGCGCCGGCCAGCGGATCTTCCTCCAGGGCTTCACCTACTACTTCGCCACGCAGGGGTGCCGCTCGCGCGCGGCCACGATCGAGCTCGTCAGGCCGCCGCGCGGCGGGCGCATCGAGCAGCGGCGCGAGTTCCGGATCCTCAGCGGCAAGGTCGACGAGACCGGGGCGCAGATCCGGCAGCCGGACGGCTGCGAGGACGCCAAGAAGGATTCGATGTCGCTCTACTACACGGCGCGGCCCGACTTCTCCGGACTCGACACCCTGTCGATCGACGTCACCTTCGGGGATGGGTCCACGGTGCCGTACACGTTCCGGATCACCGTGCCGCCGGGCGAGCCCCGCCGGGCCCCGGCGGTGTCGCAGGCGCCCGTCCCGCGCGCGGGCGGCGCCGGGCAGGCCGTGCCGGCGGCCCGGGCGACGCCGGCTCCGGTCCCCCGGGAGGCCGGAACCAGCACCGGCGACTTCCTGCGCGACACGGTCCGCGGCTCAGTCGCGGCCCCGCGGCCGGCACCGGTCGCGGAGCCTCCGAAGTCCGAGGCGGCCGCGGCGGACGCGCCGCCTCGGACCGAGCCTCCGCCGCCACGCGCGATGGCGCCGGCGCCGCGCCCCCGGCCAGCGGCCACGCCGCAGCTCTGAGACCCGCAGGGCCGGCCGGTGCGGCCCGGCCTCGCTCATCCGACGAATCCACGCCTGACCGGCCCCCGCTGCACAGGTCCGGCAGGTCATCGACAGAGCCACCAGCAGAGCGAAGTGAGAGGCGCCCCATGGGATCGATGCGGAACGCGTTCATCTACGCGGCCATCCTGTCGACGCTCCCGCTCCCCGCGGCCGCGGCGGAGACGTGCCGCGACCATTATCGGAGCGAGGGGACGCCGATGCTCCAGGCCATCACCTACAAGACGTGGATGATCTTCCCCTCGGTCAGCCCCAGGGCCGCGTTCGACCGGGTGACGCGGGCGGTCCTGGCCGAGGGGTTCGTGGGCGTGCACGTGGAGAAGGCGCTCGGGACCCTGACGGCCCAGCAGGAGACATCCGGTTCGGGGCGACCGCAGACGCTGCGGGTCGTCGTGCGCAAGGCCGGGGCGGGCAGCCGGGTCGACGCCCTGTTCATGGTGCAGGCCGGCCAGATCGGCCAGGACGTCGATCAGAACCTGTGCCGCATCGTCGATGCCGCGGCGCAGTAGGCCCCCGATGTCGACCGGCTCCAGGCACGCGGCCCAGAGGCGAGGTTCCGATGCGCAGTCCGGTGCGAGCTTCGGGGCGATGCTCAGCGCGATGCTCAGCGCGGGGTCGGCCGTGACGCGCCTCCCGGCGGCCACCCTCGCGGCAGCCCTCGCCGCTTCCCTCGCCGCAACCCTCCTGGCGCCGTCGTCGGCCCGCGCAATTGACTGCCGCAAGGCGGCCAGCCCGCTCGAGCGCGTGATCTGCGCCGACCCGGCGCTCCGGAAGGCGGACGCCGCCCTGGGTGCGGCCTATTCCGGCCTCCTGCACAGCACGGACGACGCCGAGATCCGCGCGATGCTGGTCGCCAGCCAGAAGCGCTGGGTGGCGGCCCGGGACACGTGGCTCGGCGACCTGGACGCGGCCGACGCGCGCGCCGTCGTGCTGGAGGCGATCCGGGCACGGACCGAGGACCTGTCCGGCCGCTCGAAGAGCGATCCGGCCCGACCGCACTGGATCGCGGCGGCGCTGCGGCAGCGGGCCTTCGCGGCGCGGTTCACCGGCGGCCCCTTCGCGGGGTTCGACGCGGCGTGCGACTTCCTCCCCGTCGGGCGGGACCGGGTCTACGGGTGCTTCGGCAGCCGGCGCTACCAGAACGGCGACCGGGTCTGCACGCTGTCCGACGACTGGGCGAGCGGCCACACCTCCGAGACGCGCACGGTCGCGCGGGTCGTCGACGGCGCCGCGCGCACGGTCGCGACCTGCACGATCGGCGGGGGCGACGACGCGGAATGCCCGGGTCCCGACAACGCCGACGGCCGCTGGGCACGGCCTGCCGCCCCGGCCGCCGCCGGCGCGGCAGCGGCACCCGCGGGCCCTCGGCCCGTCCTCGACGTCGAGCTGGCCCCGGACGCCGATGCCGAGACCTGGCTCTCGGCCTGCCTGACCGACCCCGCCTATCCGCCGCCCGACCCGGTTCCGGCGGCCCGGTCGGCCCCGGGACCGACCCCGCCCGCGCCTGCGGGCGCCCCGAGCAGCCGGTGACGATGGGACCGCACGCCCCCGCGCCTGATCCGGCCCCTGCGCCGGCCCGGGGCCGCCGGCACGCTCTCGGTGACTACGACGGGCGACGGCGAACTGCCCGAGGTCCACGAATACGGAGTCGCGTGCCGATGAGACGGATCCTGCGGGCGCTGCCGCTGATCGCCGTGACGGGCTTGGCCGCGACCGCCGCGGTCGCGGCCCCCATTCCCCCCTGCGCAGCCGACGCCGAGCGGCAGGCCCTCAAGCTGCTGCGCTTCCACAGCGACGGCGACGCGCGGGCCACGGTCGATCCCGCGTCCGTCCGGTCCGTCGGCACCGTCGCGTCCCTGGTCGGGACGCGGCGCTTCCAGGTGATCGAGGTGGAGGGCAGCATCTACAAGGGCGCGTATCGGATCCGGCTGATCTACGCGCCGATGCCCGGGAGCTGCGTGCTGATGGGGCAGGAGATCCTCGAGCGCTCCGATCCCTACTGAGCACCGGCCCGCGGCCGGCCCTCCGGCCGCCCCGCGGGCGCTGTCCTCAGCGCACGCCGAGGCAGCCGGTCCCGGGCGCCGGCAGGACCAGCCAGGCACCGCCCGCGTAGAGGCGCCGGACCGCGCCCGGCGCGGCGGGCCGGAGCACCAGGTACGCGCGGCCGGACGAGACTAGGGCCCCGTCGTCGGCGGCCGCCAGGGCGGCGGGGTTCCCGAGCGCCACCACGGTCTCCGGCTGGACCGCGAGGGCGGTCAGCGCGGTCACGCCGAGCCCCCCGGCGAGCGCCGCCGCGACGGCGCCGACCGGCAGGCCGCGCCGCGGGCGCCGATCAGTAATCGTAGGCATGCTCGAACCGGCCCCCCGCGGCCTCCACGGCGCGGATCTGCGCGACGAGCTGCTCCACCGCGGTGTCGTAGCCGACGCGCTGCCAGCCCGGCTCGGACTGGATCGGCATCGCGAACAGCGGCTCGGCCCCGGCGAGGGTGACCGTCCGGCCCGGCGGCAGGAGGACGGTGGTGAGGATCCGGTGGTTGCCGGCGATCTCCAGGACGGTCCGGCCCCGCGCGCCGAGGCCCCGGACGATCTCCGTGAAGGCCCGGTAGCGCGAGGTCTCCATCAGGGCGGCCGGGCCGCCGTCGCCGGCCGGGACGGGGCCGAGGAGGGTGATGCGCGGGTCGGCGGCCGCGTCGCCGGCATCGAGCCCCGCCACGACGCTGCGGATCGTCAGGCCGGCCGGGTCCATCCCGGCGAGCCACGCGATCCCCTGGGCGTAGGCCCATTTCACCCCGTATTGCAGCGTGAGCGCGCCGCGCCGCTCGACCGCCCGCAGGGACGGCGTGAACGGGACCTCGTGCCAGAGCCGGGACAGCTCCGCGTCGAACGGGTAGCGGTACCAGGGGGTCTGGCGCAGGAACGCGGCGTAATCCCCGAGCAGCCGGGCGTTGAACCGGTCCTCGTCCGTCGGCTCCGGCCCCCGCCACCGCGCGGTCAGCGCCCCGAGGGTGCGCTCGTAGGCGCCCTGGATCAGCATCTCGGCCGTGAAGCTCAGGCCGATCACGTAGTTGGCGACTTTCTGGCCCGCGGTGACGTCGCCGGTGCGCCCGGCCGCCCGGGTCGCTCCGCACAGGCTCGTCCAGAAGCCCGTCGTCGCCGCCCAGTAGTCGAAGGCCGATTCCGAGGCGGAACGCGTCACCCCGGCGAGGTCCGCGTAGGCGTGGACGATGTCCCATTCGGGGAAGGTGAGGTAGCTGTCGCCGGCCGCGCGCTTGTAGCCCTCGGGGGCGATCCCGAAGCGCGAGCCGCCCGCCGAACGCCCCGGCCCGGCGGGATCGGGCCTGACCGTGCAGCCCCCCTCGATCGCCGCGACGGGCAGGGCGCAGGCGAGGGCCAGAACGGCGAGGCCGGCGACCGCCCAGCGGACGACCCGTCGCCGGCGGCGGGGGGGCCGGGGGCTCACGCGGCGACCCCGGCCGCGTTCCGGGCGCGCCACGGCCACCAGCCGAGCACGACGCCGGCGAGGCCGAGGCTCAGGTGCGGGCCGTTGGACAGGAGCGGGCTGTCCTGGAAGCCCTTCAGGAACAGCGACAGGTCGAGGAAGCTCGACCCAGTGAGCACGCCGACGACGCCGTCGAGGAGGTAGATCGCCCCGAAGGCCCGCAGGAAGGTCACGGCGGCGGAGCGCGACCACAGGCCGGCGGCCAGCGCCCACAGGCCGGAGGCGAGGTGGAGCGCGTCCTTGTAGACGTCGAGCCAGAACAGGCCGAAGACGCGGCCCTCCGCGTCCCGGAAGGCCGGGACGTAGTCGGTGGCGGCGGCGAACAGCAGGATGGCCGCGAAGGCGAGGGCGGCCACCTGCGGGGGCGTGGGTCTCATGGGCGTCTCCTGAGTCGGCACGCGCGGCCCGCGCGAGGCGGATCCGTGCCGGGGCGCGGTCAGGCCATGTAGGTCGACCACAGAGCGTTCCGGAACAGCAGCCCCGGATCGTAGCGGCGCTTGGCCGCCACGAAGGCGTCGAGCCTGGGATAGGCCCGGGCCATCTGGTCGCGCCGGGCGTGCAGGCGGTAGGGCAGGTAATAGGCCCCGCCGATCGCCACGACGCGCTCGATCAGGGCCTCGGTCATGCGCATCATCCCGGCCTCGTCGCCGGGGGTGAGGCCCTGCGAGAACGACATCACCGCGCCGATGCGCGGGCCCGGCGCGTAGGCCAGCGTCGAGTCCGGGTCCGCCGCCACGTAGCGCAGGGTGACGTTGAGGCAGTCGCAGCCCGAGCGCGGGATGGTCTCGCGGCAGGCGGCGAGGAACGCGTCGAAGCGCTCGGGCGGGACGAAGTACTCGTGCAGGATGTCGGTGCGGCTGCGGTCGCGCGAGGCGAGGTTGGCGACCGGCTCGTTCATCAGGCTGTTGCGGGTGGCGAGGCCGGGATCGAGCGTCGGGTTGAGCCGGGTCTCGGCGATCCAGCGGGCGCGCTTGCCGAACTCGCTGCCGACCTGGGCGCGGTAGATCTCCCGCGAGACCGCCGAGAACGCCCCCTGGGCGGCCGCCGCGGGCAGGACCTGCGGCGGCTGCTCGGCCACCGCGTAGGTGACGAGGATCGCCTCGTCGAAGAATCCGGCCTGCGCGACCGAGAGCCGGCCGTAGGCCATCCGCAGGCGGGCGTCGCGCGCTACCGCCGCCGCGAAGGCCGGCGCGAAATCCGCGGCCGGCATCACCGCGAAGGTCGGCGTCAGGAGGCGGTTCGGCACCATCTCGACCACGAGGTCGACCACGATGCCGAACAGGCCGTAGCCGCCCATCGCCAGCCCGAACAGCTCGGCGTTCTCCTCGCGGGAGCAGGTCACGAGGCTGCCGTCGGCCAGGACGAGGCGGAGGGCGCGGACGGTGGAGCCGAACGGGCCGTGCGGCGCGGGCCAGCCGTGGGCGTTGACGCAGAAGGTCGAGCCGACCCCGAAATCGCTGTTCGACTGCATGACCGTCGGCGAGTAGCCGATCCGGTCGAGCTGCCGGATGACCTGCGACCAGCGCGCGCCGGCCCCGACCCGGTAGAGGCCGGCGGCTGTGTCGGGCTCGATCGGGCCGCCCTCCAGGGTCACGGCCGTCCCGTCGCGGGCGAGGCTCTGGCCGCCCATGGAATGGCGGGCGACGCCGACGGCGACCGGCCGGCCGGCGGCGGCGGCGTCCCGGATCTCGGCGCGCACGGCCTCGATCAGGGCGTCGGTCGACCCCGTCGGGAGCACGGCGTGGCGCGTCACCGGGGTCGGGTTGAGGCCGCTCGCGTCGTTGAGGATGATCCGCGGCGCGGCCCGGGCCGCCCGCGGCAGCAGCGCGGCCGCCGCCGCGGCGCCGCCGCCCGCGAGGATCCCGCGCCTGCTTGGTCCTGTCCCGGCCATGCCCACCCTCGATTCGCGCCGGCGGGGCGACCGGCTCGCCCCGCCGGCCAACCCTGCGACGGGTTCGGATCCGGCGGCGTGAGATCACGCACGGAGCGCGGCGCGCTGCCGGCCGGGACGATGCCACGCCGCCCCCGGCGCGGTCGAGCGTCCGCGCTCCGGCCGTCGGCGCCGCGCGCCGATCCGTCCTCAACCGCGATTCCTCGACGGGTCGCGGATCGCGACGTTGACAGGCGTCCGACGCCGCGGCACGGCGGCGGAGGACCCGCGTGGCCGGAGCCCACGATCGCCGAGGAGGGAGATCCGCCATGCCGTCAGGCGCTTCGAACCGGACGGCAGGGGAGGCCCCGCGGCCGGAGCGGGAGCCGGTCCTGCTGCAGGATCCGCACGCCGTCCGCGAGCCGCGCGAGAACAACCTCGAGCGCGCGATCGGCCACGCGGTGCGCGAGCGCCGGAAGCGGCTCGGCATCACCTCGGCGGACCTCGCCGCGACGACCGGCCTGTCGCCCGGCATGCTGTCGAAGATCGAGAACGGCAACATCTCGCCGTCCCTGACGACGCTGCAGTTGCTCGCCCAGGCGCTCGGCATGCCGATCACCGGCTTCTTCCGCGGCTACGAGGAGGTCCGCAACGCGGTCTTCGTCAAGGCCGGGGAGGGGATCGAGCTGGAGCGGCGCGGCACGCGGGCCGGGCACCAGTACAACCTGCTCGGGCACATCCACGAGAACACCAGCGGCGTGACGGTCGAGCCGTACCTGATCACGCTCACGACCGATTCGGACGTGTTCCCGACCTTCCAGCACCCCGGCCTGGAGTTCCTCTACATGCTGGAGGGCGAGGTGCTGTACCGGCACGGGGACCGGCACTTCCACATGCAGCCCGGCGACAGCCTGTTCTTCGACGCCGATGCCCCGCACGGGCCGGCGGAGCTGCTCGTGCTGCCGGCCCGCTACCTCTCGGTGATCGCGTATCCACAGTCGGGCCGCACCGGCTGACAGGCCGCGCTGTTCTCAGGAAGAAATCTTATTTCTTGAGGGTTGATTTCCGCCGCGCAGGCCACCTATGCTCCGGTCGAACCCGCGACGGAGGTGGTGCCATGTGCGGCATCGTCGGATTGTTCCTGAAGGACCCCGCCCTGGAGCCGCGGCTCGGCGCGCTGCTCGCCGACATGCTCGTCACCATGACGGATCGGGGGCCGGACTCGGCCGGCCTCGCGATCTACCGGCCGCCGGCCCCCGGCCTGTCGAAGATCACCGTGCAGTCGGCACGCCCGGAGGCGGATTTCCCCGCCCTGGAGCAGCGCCTCGCGGAGGCCTCCGGCGGCTCGGCGCGGGCGGCGGTGAAGAGCTCGCACGCGGTCATCACCGTGGCGTCCGACTGCCTCGCCGCGACGCGCGGCGCCCTGAAGGGCCTCGCGCCCGATCTGCGCGTGATGGGCGCGGGCGAGAGCGTGGAGATCTACAAGGAGGTCGGCCTGCCGAAGGACGTGGTGGCGCGCTTCGGCATCGCCGGAATGTCGGGCACCCACGGCATCGGCCACACCCGGATGGCGACGGAATCGGCCGTGACCACGATGGGCGCGCACCCGTTCTCGACGGGCGCCGACCAGTGCCTCGTGCATAACGGCTCGCTGTCGAACCACAACAACCTGCGCCGGAGCCTCGCCCGGGACGGTATGGCCTTCGAGACGGAGAACGATTCCGAGGTCGCGGCGGCCTATCTCACCACCGCGATGGCGCGGGGCCGGGACCTCGGCGCGGCGCTCGCGGGGGCGCTCACGGATCTCGACGGGTTCTTCACCTTCGTGGTCGGCACCAAGTCCGGCTTCGGGGTGCTGCGCGACCCGATCGCCTGCAAGCCGGCGATCATGGCCGAGACCGAGCGCTACGTCGCCTTCGGCTCGGAATACCGGGCGCTCGTCGGCCTGCCGGGGATCGAATCCGCCCGCGTCTGGGAGCCCGAGCCGGCGACCGTCTACTTCTGGGATCAGCGGCGGGCCGCCTGAGCCGCCCCCGCAGCCTTCTCGTCACGGATCTCGTCACGGATCTCGCCCATGCCTGTCTTCGATCTGGCGGCGACGCCCCTGCGCGCCCTGAACCAGGCCCTCCACGGCGTCGCTCCGGGCGCCAACGACACCGAATTCGAGGTGCTGAACCCGCGGGGCCAGCACGCGGTGGCGGTCGGGATCGACGGGCCCGTCACCGTCACGGTGCGGGGCTCGGTCGGCTATTACTGCGCCGGCATGAACGACGGCGGCACCGTCACGGTGCAGGGCTCGGCGGGCCCCGGCGTCGCCGAGAACATGATGTCCGGCACCGTCGTGATCGAGGGCGACGCCTCGCAATATGCTGGCGCCACCGGGCGCGGCGGCCTCCTCGTCATCAAGGGCAACGCGGCCTCGCGCTGCGGCATCTCCATGAAGGGCATCGACATCGTCGTGCACGGCTCGATCGGGCACATGTCGGCCTTCATGGGCCAGTCCGGATCCCTCGTGGTCCTGGGCGATGCCGGCGAGGCGCTGGGCGACTCGCTCTACGAGGCGAAGCTGTTCGTCCGCGGCAGCGTGAAGAGCCTCGGGGCCGACTGCGTCGAGAAGCCGATGCGCCCCGAGCACCGCGCGCACCTCGCGGCCCTGCTGGACCGCGCCGGGGTCGCGGACGTCCGGCCGGAAGAGTTCCGGCGCTACGGCTCGGCCCGCAAACTCTACAGCTTCAATATCGACAACGCCGACGCCTACTGAGAGCGCGCCGCCGGAGTGGATACCGGTTCGGCGCGAGCGAGCGCGTCGAATCAAGGACTTAAAGCCGCTCCCGATCGGGAGCGGCTCAAGCGGGAGACCGGGCATGACCTATCAGAACCCGCCGATGCCGCCGCGCAAGTCGGCGACCTTCGACGACCACACCCTGGCGGAGATCCGCCGGGCCGCGGCCACCGGCATCTACGACATCCGCGGCGGCGGCACGAAGCGCAAGCTCCCGCATCTCGACGACCTGCTGTTCCTCGGCGCCTCGATGTCCCGCTATCCCCTGGAGGGCTACCGGGAGGCCTGCGGGACCGGCATCACCCTCGGCACGCGATTTGCCAAGAAACCGATCGCGTTGAAGATCCCGATCACCATCGCCGGCATGAGCTTCGGATCCCTGTCCGCCAACGCCAAGGAGGCCCTCGGCCGCGGCGCTACGCTGGCCGGCACCTCCACCACCACGGGGGACGGCGGCATGACCGACGAGGAGCGCGGCCATTCCGACATCCTCGTCTACCAGTACCTGCCCTCCCGCTACGGCATGAACCCGCGCGACCTCCGGCGCGCCGACGCCATCGAGGTGGTGGTCGGCCAGGGCGCCAAGCCCGGCGGCGGCGGCATGCTGCTCGGCCAGAAGATCTCCGACCGGGTCGCCGCCATGCGCGACCTGCCCAAGGGCATCGACCAGCGCTCCGCCTGCCGGCATCCGGACTGGACCGGCCCGGACGATCTCGAGATCAAGATCGGCGAACTGCGCGAGATCACCGACTGGGAGAAGCCGATCTACGTGAAGGTCGGCGGCGCCCGGCCCTATTACGACACCGCACTGGCCGCGAAGGCCGGGGCCGACGTCGTCGTCCTCGACGGCATGCAGGGCGGCACGGCGGCGACTCAGGACGTGTTCATCGAGCATGTCGGCCAGCCGACGCTCGCCTGCATCCGCCCCGCCGTGCAGGCGCTGCAGGATCTCGGCCTGCACCGGAGCGTGCAGCTCGTGATCTCGGGCGGCATCCGCTCGGGCGCGGACGTCGCCAAGGCCATCGCGCTGGGGGCGGACGCGGTCTCGATCGGCACCGCGGCGCTCGTCGCCATCGGCGACAACGACCCGGCCTACGAGGAGGAGTACCGCGAGCTCGGCTCCACGGCGGGTGCCTACGACGACTGGCACGAGGGCCGCGACCCGGCGGGCATCACCACGCAGGACCCCGAGCTAGCGGCCCGCCTCGACCCGGTCCGCGCCGGGCGGAAGCTCGCCAACTACCTGAAGGTGATGACCCTGGAGGCGCAGACCATCGCCCGCGCCTGCGGCCACAACCACCTGCACAATCTGGAGCCCGAGGATCTCGTGGCGCTGACGCTCGAGGCCGCCGCCATGGCCCGCGTGCCGCTGGCCGGCACCGACTGGTACCCGGGCAAAGCGGGCTTCTAGGGCCCTTCAACCCCGCCGGTCGCGCCGGAACGGGGCGCGGCCGGCCCCCAAACGATCCGCGCTCAGGGGGCTGCCGTGACGACCGACCTTTCGACTTACGCCGCCGAGCACGGCGTAAAGTACTTCATGATCTCCTACACGGACCTGTTCGGCTGCCAGCGCGCCAAGCTGGTGCCCGCGCAGGCGATCGGCGCCATGCAGCGCGACGGCGCGGGCTTCGCAGGCTTCGCCACCTGGCTCGACCTGACACCGGCCCATCCCGACCTGTTCGCGATGCCGGACGCCGCCTCGGTGATCCGCCTGCCCTGGAAGCCGGACGTCGCCTGGGTGGCGGCCGACTGCACCATGGCGGACGCCCCCGTCGACCAGGCGCCCCGGGTGGTGCTGAAGCAGCTCGTGGCGCGGGCCGCCGACGAGGGCCTGCGGGTCAAGACCGGCGTCGAGGCCGAGTTCTTCCTGCTGAGCGCGGACGGATCGGCGATCTCGGATCACCACGATCGGGCGGAGAAATCCTGCTACGACCAGCAGGCGCTGATGCGCCGCTACGACGTGATCGCCGAGATCTGCGACCACATGCTGGCGCTCGGCTGGAAGCCCTACCAGAACGACCACGAGGACGCGAACGGCCAGTTCGAGATGAACTGGGAATACGACGACGCGCTGGCCACCGCCGACAAGCACGCCTTCTTCAAGTTCATGGTCCGCTCGGTCGCCGAGCGGCACGGCCTGCGGGCGACCTTCATGCCGAAGCCGTTCCCGGGGCTGACCGGCAACGGCTGCCACTGCCACGTCTCGGTGTGGAACGCGGCCGGCACCGTGAACGCCTTCGCGGATCCCGAGATGCCGTTCGGCCTCTCGACCCGGGGCCGGCACTTCCTCGGCGGGATCATGCGGCACGCGCCCGCGCTCGCCGCGATCACCAACCCGACGGTCAATTCCTACAAGCGCATCAACGCGCCCCGCACGATCTCGGGCGCGACCTGGGCGCCGAACGCCGTGACCTGGACCGGCAACAACCGCACCCACATGGTGCGCGTGCCCGGGCCGGGCCGGTTCGAGCTGCGCCTGCCCGACGGGGCGGCCAATCCGTACCTGCTCCAGGCGGCGATCCTGGCGGCGGGCCTGGACGGCCTGGCGTCGGCGGCCGATCCCGGGCCGCACAGCGACGTCGACATGTACCGCGACGGCCACGCCGTCACCGGCGCGCCGCGCCTGCCGCTCAACCTGCTGGACGCGCTGCGGGCCTTCGAGGCCGACGAGGCCCTGCGGGACAATCTGGGCGGCGCGTTCTCCGTCGCCTACCTCAAGTTGAAGCAAAATGAGTGGGACAGCTACTGCGCCCATTTCACCGCCTGGGAGCGCGAGACCACGCTCGATGTCTGAGCCGGTGCTGCCGGTGACGCGCCGAACGGCGGACCGGCTCTTGCAAGGCCCAGTTCGATCCTGGCGACGGGGAGCGGGACGCGGACCGACATGCGTGTGATCCATCGTATCCTGGGCAGCCGGCACGAATCCGGGATGGCCGAGCGCCTGCACCATCTCGCGCATCACGGCGCGGTGGACGTGCTCGTCGTGTCGAGCACCGACGTCGCCCGGCGGCGGATCCGCGCGACCACCCAGTCCGGCGAGGAGATCGCCCTCGCCCTGCCGCGGGACGAGCCGCTCTTCGACGGGGCCGTGCTGGCGCTGGACGCGGACCGCGCCCTCGTCGCCCGGGTCGGCTCCGAGCGCTGGCTCCGCCTCGTCCCGGACAGCCAGGCCGCCGCCCTCGAACTCGGCTACCACGCCGGCAACCTCCACTGGCGGGTCCGCTTCGCCGACGGCGCCCTCCTGGTGGCCCTGGACGGGCCGGCCGACGCGTACCTCGTCCGCCTCGGCGCCCTCGTCACCGACCGACAGGTGACCCACACCATCCTCAACGAGGCGGCACCGTGCTGAGCCGGCTCCTGGCGTTCCAGCAGGCCGACGCCGCCTTCCCGAGCGGGAGCTTCGCCTTCTCCAACGGGATCGAGGGGCTCGTCGCGAGCGACCCGGCCTTCGACACGGGGAGCCTGACGCGGACGCTCACGGCCCTCGTGCGCTTCCGGTGGGCGGAGAGCGACCGCGTCGCCCTGATCCTCGCCCACCGCGCCGGCCCCGATCCGGCCCGGCTCGGCCGCATCGACGCCGCCGTGGAGGCGGCCACCCTCGTCGAGGCGATGCGCACCGGCAGCCGGCGCAACGGCGCCTCCCTGCTGACCACCCACGCGCGGCTGGCGACGCCCGGTGCCGGGGACATCCGCGCCGCGATCCGGTCCGGGCTCATGCTGGGGCACCTCGCCACCGTGCAGGGCGCCCTGTGGCGGGGGCTGGGCCTGTCGGAAGCGGAGGCGGCGGCCGTCGCCGGCTACCAGCTCGTCTCCGGCCTGGTCTCGGCCACGGTCCGGCTCGGTCAGGTGGGCGCCATCCAGGGCCAGCAGGCCCTCCAGACGGTGCTGCCGCTCGTCGCGGAGATCGCCGAGCGGCCCGTGACCGAGGACCCCGACGGCGCGATCGTCCTCACGGGCTTCACGCCGCTGATCGAGGTCGCCGCGATGCGGCACGCGCGCGCCGACCTGCGCCTGTTCGCCAACTAGGGAGCGGGTGATGCTGCTCACGCCCACCGAGCTGGAACGGCTCACGATCTTCACCGCGGCCGAGCTCGCCCGCAAGCGCCGGGCCCGCGGCCTCAAGCTCAACTACCCCGAGGCGGTGGCGCTCATCACCGACGAGATCCTGGAGGGCGCGCGCGACGGGCGCAGCGTCGCCGACCTCATCGGCTGGGGCTCCACGATCCTGTCGACCGAGGACGTGATGCCGGGCATCGCCGCCATGCTGCCGATCCTGCAGGTCGAGGGCGTCTTCCCGGACGGCACCAAGCTCGTCACGGTCCACGAGCCGGTCCGCGCCCGGGCGGGCGCCCCCGCCGACACCCTGGAGCCCGGCGCGATCCTGCCGGCCGACGGCGCGATCGAGCTCGCCGCGGGCCGCCCGCGGGTCACCCTCGACGTCGTCAACACCGGCGACCGCCCGGTCCAGATCGGCTCGCACTACCACTTCTTCGAGGTGAACCGGGCGCTCGACTTCGACCGGGCGGCGGCCCTGGGACACCGCCTCGACATCCCGGCCGGGACGGCGATCCGCTTCGAGCCGGGCCAGCGCAAGACCGTGACGCTGGTCGGCTTCGGCGGCGCCCGGGAGCTGACCGGGCTCAACGACCTGACGCAGGGGACCCTGCCCGACGACGCGGCGCGGGCGGCGGCCCTCGCCCGCGCCAAGGCCCGCGGCTTCAAGGGCGCCTAGGGAGAGTGCCATGGTGACGATCCCGCGCCGCGACTACGCCGCCCTCTACGGGCCGACCACCGGGGACGGGGTGCGGCTCGCCGACACCGCCCTGGTGGCGGTCGTCGAGCACGACCACGCCGTCTACGGGGACGAGTGCCTGCACGGCGGCGGCAAGACCCTGCGCGACGGGATCGGGATGGCGCCCGGGGTGACCGCCGCGCAGGGCGCGCTCGACTTCCTCCTCTGCAACGTCGTGGTGATCGACCCCGTCCTCGGCATCCAGAAGGGCGATCTCGGCATCAAGGACGGGCGGATCGTGGCGCTCGGCAAGGCCGGCAACCCGGCGATCATGGACGGCGTCGACCCGCGCCTGATCGTGTCGGCCGGGACGACGGTGCGCGACTGCGAGGGCCTGATCGCGACGCCCGGGGCCATCGACGTGCACGTGCACTTCGACTCCGCCGGCCTGCCGGACCACGCGATCGCCTCCGGCGTCACGACCCTGCTCGGCGGCTCGCTCGGGCCGATCACCGTCGGCATCGATTCCGGCGGCCCGTTCAACACCGGCCGCATGCTCCAGGCCGCCGAGGCTTGGCCGGTGAATTTCGGCTTCCTCGGGCGCGGCAACACCCACCGGCCGGCCGCCCTGAAGGAGCAGCTGGAGACCGGCGTCCTCGGCCTCAAGATCCACGAGGACTGGGGCGCGATGCCGGCGGCGATCGACGCCTGCCTGGGCTTCGCCGATGCGTACGACTTCCAGGTCCAGCTCCACACCGACACGCTGAACGAGTCGGGCTTCGTGGAGGACACGCTGGCGGCGATCGGCGGCCGCACCATCCACATGTACCACACGGAGGGGGCCGGGGGCGGCCACGCGCCGGACATCATCCGGGTCGCCGGGCTGCCGCACTGCCTGCCGTCGTCGACGAACCCGACCAACCCCTACACGGTCAACACCTTCGACGAGCACCTCGACATGACGATGGTGTGCCACCACCTCAACCCGGCCCTGCCGGAGGACGTGGCCTTCGCGGAGAGCCGCATCCGCGCCCAGACCATCGCCGCCGAGGACGTGCTCCACGACATCGGGGCGATCGCGATGCTCGGCTCCGACAGCCAGGGCATGGGCCGGATCCACGAGGTCGTCTGCCGGACGTGGCAGCTCGCCTCGAAGATGAAGGACCAGCGCGGCCCGCTCCCCGAGGAGAGGCCGGGCTTCGGCGACAATGCCCGGATCAGGCGCTACATCGCCAAGTACACGATCAACGCGGCGCGCACCTTCGGCATCCAGGAGCATGTCGGCTCGCTGGAGCCCGGCAAGATGGCCGACATCGTGGTCTGGCGGCCGGCCTTCTTCGGGATCAAGCCGGAGCTCGTGATCAAGGGCGGCTTCATCGCCTGGGGCGCGATGGGCGATTCCGCCGCCTCGCTGATGACCTGCGAGCCGGTGCTGATGCGCCCGCAATGGGGCGCCTTCGGGCGCGCCAAGCAGGCGCTCTCGGCCTGCTTCGTCCACCCCCTGGCGATCGAGGCCGATCTCGGCGGCCGGCTCGGCCTGCGCAAGGCGCTCCTGCCCGCCCGCGGGACCCGCACGCTGACGAAGGCCGACATGCTCTGGAACGACGCCTGCCCGGAGATCCGCGTCGACCCGCAGACCTTCGACGTCTTCGTCGACGGCGTGCTCGCCACCTGCGAGCCGGCCCGGACCCTGCCGCTCGCCCAGCGCTACATGCTGCGCTGAGCGCCGCCGAACCCCGCCACCCCTCTCACGGCCCCGCTCTCCATGACCGACGTGACTCCCGCGAGCGCCGCCCGGATCGGGATCGGCGGCCCGGTCGGATCCGGCAAGACCGCGCTGATCGAGCGGCTGATCCCCGTGCTGCGGGCGCGGGGCGTCGATCTCGCGGTGATCACGAACGATCTCGTCACCAAGGAGGATGCCGAGCGGCTGCGCCGCTCCGGGCTGATCGATCCGCGCCGCGTCGAGGCGGTGGAGGCCGGGGCCTGCCCGCACACGGTGATCCGGGAGGACCCGACCCTCAACATCGCCGCGGGCGACGCGCTGGAGGCGCGCTTCCCGGGCCTGCAGCTGCTCGTCTTCGAATCCGGCGGCGACAACCTCGCCTCGACCTTCTCCCTCGACCTCGTGGACTGGTGGATCTTCGTGATCGACGTGGCCGGCGGCGACGACATCCCGCGCAAGCGCGGCCCGGGCGTGCTGCGCTGCGACCTCCTCGTGATCAACAAGATCGACCTCGCGCCGCATGTCGGCGTCGACCTCGACGGGATGCTCGCGGAGGCCGCGCGGGTCCGGAGCGGCAGGCCGGTCCTCGCCACGAACGCGCGCGCGGGCCTCGGCATCGACGCGGTGGCGGATGCCATCGGCCGGGCCGTCCTGTTCGCGCCCTAGCGGTGCCCGACGACGTCCAGACCGGCCGCCGCGCGACGGCCCGCCTCGGCTTCGTGCGCGGCGGCGGGACCAGCGTGCTCGCCGACCAGCACGTGCCGTACCCGTTCCACATCACGAAGCCGTTCCGCCTGTATCCGCAGCGGCCGGAGCTGATCACGCTGTACCTGCAATCGGCCTCCGGCGGCCTCTACCGCGGCGACCATCTCGGCCTCGACATCGCGATGGGTCCGGGCTCGGCGGCGCACGTCACCACCCAGGCCGCCACGGTCGTCCATCGCAGCGCCGACCAGCCGGCCCGCCAGGACACGCGGATCCGCGTCGGCGCCGATGCCTTCCTCCACTGCGTGCCCGATCCCCTGATCCTGTTCCCCGGCGCCGCCCTCTCGGCCTCGACCCGGGTCACGCTCGAGCCCGGGGCCCGTGCCGTCGTCTCCGAGAGCATTGCGTGTCACGACCCGGAGGGCCGCTGCAGGCCGTTCGAGCACGTCGAGCTCGCCCTCGGCATCGAGACGGCGGCGGGGGCCGTCCTGGTCCGCGAGCGGGCGCGCATCGCCGGCGCCGAGTTTTGCGATCCGGCCTCGCCGCTCGGCCCGTGGCGGGCCTACGGCGCCCTCGTCATCCTCGGTCCGGCCCCGTGCCTGCCGGATCCCGGGGACGTCCAGGCCGCGGCCGACCGCACCGGCTGCCGGGCCGGGCTCAGCCCGCTGCCGAACGCGGCCGGGCTCGGCCTCCGGCTCCTCGCGCCCGACGGCGGCACCTTGGCGGCGGGGCTGGAGGCGGTCGCCGGTCGCGCCTTCGCGGCGCTGACCGGGCTCGCCCCGGCGCGCCGCCGCAAATAGGAAGCCGGCGCCCGGGAGCGCAGCCGCCGATATGGGCAGGCTGCCGATGTTTTCATCTTGCGAAATTTATTTTCTTTTGAAGAAATGTGCCTAAGGAGACGATCCGTGCGCGACGGCTGATCCGGTGCGGACGGGGCGGCCCACCTTCTCGAACGATCTGAAGGATTTGCCCCCCATGGCGACAGACGATCCCGCGCACTTCACCCTCCGCCGGCGCCTGCTGCTCGGGCTGGCGGCGGCCCCGCTCGCGGCATCGCTGCCGCGCGTCGCGGCGGCCGCCGAGGCCGGCGCTCTGGCGGTGACCGACAGCGAGGTGACGGTCGGCATCCTGCACTCGATCACCGGCACCATGGCGATCTCGGAGACCGGGCCGAGCCAGGGCGAGAAGCTGGCGATCCAGCAGATCAACGACGCCGGCGGCGTGCTCGGACGCAAGATCAAGATCATCCAGGAGGACGGCGCCTCCGACTGGCCGACCTTCGCCGAGAAGGCCAAGAAGCTCCTCGTCAACGACCATTGCGCCGCCGTGTTCGGCTGCTTCACCTCGGCCTCGCGCAAGGCGGTGCTGCCGGTCTTCGAGCAGTACAACGGCCTGCTGTACTATCCGACCTTCTACGAGGGCCTGGAGCAGTCGAAGAACGTCTTCTACACCGGCCAGGAGGCCACGCAGCAGATCCTCGCCGGCCTCGACTGGGTCCACAAGGAGAAGGGCGGCGACAGCTTCTACTTCATCGGCTCCGACTACATCTGGCCGCGCACCTCCAACAAGATCGCCCGCCGGCACATCGAGACCGTGCTCAAGGGCAAGGTCGTCGGCGAAGAGTACTTCCCCCTCGGCCACACGCAGTTCAACTCGGTCATCAACAAGATCAAGCTCACCAAGCCGAAGGTGATCTTCGCCACGATCGTGGGCGGCTCGAACGTGGCGTTCTACAAGCAGCTCAAGGCGGCGGGCATCGACCTGTCGAAGCAGGTGCTGATGACGCTGTCGGTGACCGAGGACGAGGTCGACGGAATCGGCGGCGAGAACATCGCCGGGGCCTACTCGTGCATGAAGTACTTCGAGTCGATCCAGAACGAGAACAACAAGGCGTTCGTGGCCGCGTTCAAGAAGATGTGGGGCGAGAAGACGGTCATCGGCGACGTGACGCAGGCGGCCTATCTCGGCCCGTTCCTGTGGAAGATGGCCTGCGAGAAGGCCGGCACCTTCGACGTCGACAAGGTCGTGGCGGCCTCGCCGGGCCTCGAGTTCAAGGGCGCGCCGGAAGGCTACGTGAAGATCGACGAGAACCATCACCTCTGGTCGAAGACCCGGGTCGGCCGGGCCAAGCCCGACGGCCAGTTCGAGATCGTCTACACCAGCCCCGAACTGATCAAGCCCGATCCGTTCCCGAAAGGGTACCAGTAGGCCAGGCTGACGGCTGCGAGGATGCGCGTCGATCCGCTCGGAGAGCAGCGTCAGGCCAGCGGCCACGACTCGGTGCTCGGTTCCGATCCAGCTGACAGCGGCCGGGATCTGCGGGAAGTCGGTTCGATGGCAGGAGAGGTCACGCCTTGGGCCTCAAGAGCCTTGGCGCATTCGGGTCGCAGACGTCGACCTGTCCGAGCGCCGGATGGCTGCTGCCGACGGTCGCTGACGCCCTCCCTTGAGGCCTCCCCCGCTTTGGGGATACTGGATACATAATCTCGTTCGGGAGAGGGGTCAGATGGCACGACTGAACGTCAACGGCGTCGTGCGTGAGGTCGATGCCGAGGCCGACACCCCGCTCCTCTGGGTCATCCGCGAGCAGATCGGTTTGACCGGCACCAAGTACGGCTGCGGCATCGCCCAATGCGGCGCCTGCACCGTGCATATCGACGGAGCGGCCGTCCGCTCCTGCTCCGTGCCGCTCTCGGCGATCGAGGCGGGGCAGAAGATCGTCACGATCGAGGGGCTAGCCCCGGATGCCCGCCATCCGGTCCAGCAAGCCTGGGCCGAGCTCGACGTGCCGCAATGCGGCTTCTGCCAGCCCGGGATGATCATGGCCTCGGCGGCGCTGCTGGCGCAGAACGCGCGTCCGAGCGAGGAGCAGATCCGCCAGGAGATCACCAACATCTGCCGCTGCGGCACCTACAACCGTGTGCTCGCCGGCATCAAGATCGCCGCCGAGCGCGGCCAGTCCGGCTGACGGGGGACGAGCAGATGAGCCTCGAATCCAAGGCCTCCCCGAAGGCTGCCCGCCCCAGCCGCCGCACGCTGCTCGCCGGCGCCGGTCTCTTCACCCTCGGCTTCCACATCCCGTTCCCCGCACGGGCTGCAACTCTCGACGCGGCGCCCACCGCGCCGGAGGTCAATGCCTGGGTCGTGGTGAAGCCGGACGAGACCGTGGTCATTCGCATCGCCCGTTCGGAGATGGGCCAGGGCACGCTCACCGGCCTCGCGCAACTCGTCGCCGAGGAGCTCGACTGCGACTGGGCCAGGGTCACCACCGAGTATCCGAGCCCGGGCCAGAACCTCGCCCGCAAGCGCGTCTGGGGTGATTACTCGACCGGCGGCAGCCGCGGCGTGCGCGATTCTCACGAGTACGTGCGAAGAGGCGGCGCCGCCGCCCGCACGATGCTCGTTGCCGCCGCCGCGAAGGGCTGGGGCGTACCCGCCGCCGAGTGCCGCGTCGAGCGGGGCGTGATCACCCACGGCCCCTCCGGCCGCAGCATCACTTACGGCGCCGTCGCCGCGGAGGCGGCCAGGATCGAGCCGCCCAAGGACGTGGTGCTCAAGGATCCGAAGGACTGGACCATCGCCGGCAAGCCGCTGAAGCGGCTCGACACCCTGCCCAAGCTCGACGGCAGCCAGGTCTACGGGATCGATCTCAAGCTGCCCGGCCTGCTCAACGCCGCGATCCGCGACTGTCCGGTGACCGGCGGCAGCGTGAGGAGCTTCGACGCCGCGGCTGTGTCGGGCATGCCCGGTGTCCGAAGAGTGCTCCAGGTCGGCGACAGCGCGGTCGCGGTGGTGGCCGACACGTTCTGGCGCGCCAAGACCGCCCTCGACGCCCTGCCGGTCGCCTGGGACGAGGGACCGAACGCGACGGTTTCCAGCGAGACCATCGCGGCGACCCTGCGCGAGGGACTCGACGCCGAGCAGGCCTTCGTCGGCAACAAGGCCGGCGATGTGGCCGGCGCCCTCAAGGGCGCCGCCAAGGTGGTGGAGGCCGTCTACGGCGTACCGTTCCAGAATCACGCCACGATGGAGCCGATGAATGCCACCGCGCTCTGGACGCCGGAGCGCTGCGAGGTCTGGACGCCGACGCAGAACGGCGAGGCGGCTCTGGCCGCGACCGCCGACGCCGCCGGGCTGCCGGCCACGTCGTGCGAGGTCTACAAGATCCATCTCGGCGGCGGCTTCGGCCGGCGCGGCGCCACGCACGACTGGGTGCGTCAGGCGGTGCTCATCGCTAGGGAGATGCCGGGCACGCCGGTCAAGCTGATCTGGACCCGCGAGGAGGACATGACGCATGGCCGGTACCACCCGGTCACGCAGTGCCGGATGCGCGCCGCCCTCGACGGGGACGGCAACCTGATCGGCCTGCACATGCGCATCTCCGGCCAGTCGATCCTGGCCTCGGTCGCCCCCCAGCGCATGGTCGAGGGCCGCGACCCGGTCACCTTCCAGGGTCTCAACCCCGGAGGTCCGGAGGCCGCGATCGGCTACACGATCCCCAACATCCTGGTCGATCACGCGATGCGCAACCCGCACATCCTGCCGGGCTTCTGGCGGGGCGTGAACCTGAACCCGAACGCCATCTATCTCGAATGCTTCATGGACGAGCTGGCCCACGCCGCCGGCCAGGATCCGCTCGCCTTCCGGCTGAAGCTGATGGACAACCACCCGAAGCACCGGGCCGTGCTGCAGGCGGTGGCCGAGCGGATCGGATGGGCCAGCAAGCCGCCCGAGGGGGTCTACCGCGGCATCTGCCAGACGATGGGGTTCGGCAGCTACGTCGCGGGCGCGGCCGAGGTCTCGGTCTCCGACCAGGGCGAGCTGAAGATCCACCGTATCGTGGCGGCGACCGACCCCGGCCACGCGGTCAACCCGCAGCAGATCGACGCGCAGGTGGCGGGCTCCTTCGTCTACGGTCTCTCGGCCGCGCTGTACGGCGCCTGCACGGTGAAGGACGGGCGCATCGAGCAGACGAACTTCGACAGCTATCCCGTGATGCGGATGGACGCGATGCCGGCGGTCGAGGCCATCCTGATGCCGTCCGGCGGTTTCTGGGGCGGCGTCGGCGAGCCGACGATCGCGGTCGCCGCGCCGGCCGTGCTCAACGCGATCTTCGCTGCGACCGGCAAGCGCGTCCGCCAGCTTCCGCTGAAGGACACGGATCTCCGCCGGGCATGAGGGCGATGACGCCGGCGCTCGCGCTGCTCGCCGCCCTCGCCGGCGGAACGGGCGCGGGCGCCGCCGAGATGCGGCCGCCGCCCGGCGCCTCGTCCTGCACCGGATGCCACGCCGAGGGCTCCGCGATGGGCGTGCTCGCGGGGCGGCCGGAAGCCGAGATCGTCGGCGCCCTCGAGGCCTTCCGGACCGGCGCGCGCCCGGCGACGCTCATGAACCGCATCGCCAAGGGCTTCGGCGCGCAGGAGAGCCAGGCCATCGCCGCCTGGTTCGCGGCGCAGGGATCGCGGTGATGCGCGCTCCTTCTCCGACCCGCCGCGCCCTGATCGGCGGAGCCGCGGCCGCCGCGCTGGCGCGCCCGGCCCTCGGTGGCACAGCGCCGCGCGTCGTGGTCGTGGGCGCCGGGTTCGGGGGTGCCACGGCGGCGCGCTGCCTCGCCGCGGGCGGCGTCGACGTGACCCTGGTCGAGGCGGCCGAGCGCTATGTCGCCTGCACGGGCAGCAACGCGGTCGTCGTTGGCCTGCGCGGGATCGAGGCCCAGACCTTCGGCTACGAGGCCCTCGGCCGGGCTCGGCTCCGCTTCGTGCGCGGAACGGCGGATGCGGTCGACCCTGTGGCGCGCCGGGTGACGCTCGGCGACGGCACAGTCCTGCCCTACGACCGCCTGGTGCTCTCGCCGGGCATCGCGCTGCGCTTCGACGCCGTGCCCGGCTACGACGCGAAGGCCGCCGAGGCGATGCCCCATGCCTGGAAGGCCGGGGCGCAGACGGTGCTCCTCGCCCGCCAGCTCGAGGCCATGCCGGAGGGCGGCACGGTGGTCCTCTCGGCACCCGCCAACCCGTATCGCTGCCCGCCCGGCCCCTACGAGCGCGCGAGCCTGATCGCGCATTTCCTGAAGACCCGGAAGCCGAAGGCGAAGCTCGTCCTGCTCGACGCCAAGGACACGTTCTCGAAGCAGAAACTGTTCGAGGCGGCCTGGGCGAAGCTGTACCCGGACGTGCTCGAATACGTGCCGCTCGCCTCGGGCGGTGCGGTCACGGAAGTCGACGCCGCCGCGATGGTCGTTCGCACGGACTTCGCCGAGTACAAGGCCGATGTGGCGTGCATCATCCCGCCCCAGCGCGCCGGCCCCATCGCGGCGCAGGCCGGCTGCGCCGACCGCAGCGGCTGGTGCCCGATCGATCCGGTGACCTTCGAATCGCGCCTCGTGCCGGGCATCCATGTCATCGGCGACGCGGCGATCGCAGGGGCGATGCCGAAATCCGCCTTCTCGGCGAACGCGCAGGCCAAAGTCTGCGCGCAGGCGGTGATCGACCTGATGGCCGGACGGGAGCCCGAGAACCCGAGGCTCATCAACACCTGCTGGAGCCTCGTCGCACCGGGCAACGGCATCTCGATCGCGGGCGTCTTCCGCCCGACCGACGGCCTCCTGGCGGACGTTCCGGGAGCCGGCGGCATCAGCCCCCTCGACGCGCCCGACGCGGTGCGCGCGCAGGAGGCGGCCTACGGCGAGAGCTGGTACCGGACGATCACCCGGGACGTGTTCGGATGAGGGAAGGCCGCGTGGCAGCCATGCTCGTGCTGGCAGTCGCCGCCCCGCCGGCGCAGGCCGGGGAGGGCCTGGTCCCCACCGCGATCGTCGGCGACGCCATCCCCGAGAGCCTGACCGGCGCACCGGGCGATGCCGCGCGCGGCCGGGCCATCGTCGTGGACCGGACCCGCGGGCTCTGCCTTCTCTGCCATACCGGGCCCTTCCCGGAGGAGCGGTTCCAGGGCAACCTCGCCCCGGATCTCGCGGGCGTCGGCGGGCGGCTGGGCTCGGGTCAGCTGCGCCTGCGGCTGGTGGACGGACGGGTCTTGAACCCGGAGACGATCATGCCACCGTACTATAGCCTGACAGGGCTCACCCGCGTGGGGCGGCCGTGGCAGGGGCGGCCGATCCTGAGCGCGGCCGAGATCGAGGATGTCGTCGCCTTCCTGGCGACGCTGCGCGAGGCGGGTCCCGAGGAAGGTCGATGAGCAGGCACAGGAGACGGAGCGCGCGTTCGATGGACCGGCGCGGCGTGCTCGCCGGGGCGGTCGGCACCGCGCTCGCCGTCGCGCTGCGCCCCGCCGCCGCGGCGACGCTCCCGCGCACGGAAACGACGGAATCCGCCATCCGACGCTTCGCGGGTGACAACCCGATCCGACCGGGCCGGGTGACCCTCGACCTGCCGCCGCTCGTGGAGAACGGCAACACGGTGCCGCTCACCGTCGCCGTCGAGAGCGCGATGACGCCCGAGGATCACGTGCGCCGGATCGGGGTGTTCAACGAGAGGAACCCGCAGCCGAACGTCGTGACGGTCCACCTGCGGCCGGGCGCCGGCCGCGCGCAGGTCTCGACACGCATCCGGCTCGCCGACACGCAGCGCATCACCGCCATCGCCGAGATGAGCGACGGGACCTACTGGTCGGCGAGCGCCGATGCCATCGTGACCCTCGCCGCCTGCCTGGAGGGCTGACCCCGATGGCCCGCACGCTGATCAACCTGCCGAAGACCGCCGAGCCCGGCGACACGATCACGATCAGGACCCTGATCTCGCACCCGATGGAGACGGGCTTCCGCCCCGGTGCCGACGGCCGGATCCTGCCGCGCAACATCGTGACGGACTTCGTCTGCCGCTTCGAGGACGAGGAGATCTTCCGGGCCGAGCTGTTTCCCGCTTCGGCGGCCAACCCCTACCTGACCTTCACCTGGGTCGCGACGCGCAGCGGCCGCTTCAGCTTCACGTGGCGCGGCGATGGCGGCTTCGATCAGACCGAATCCGCGGCGATCACCGTGGCCTGAGTCTCCGCCGTGCCGCGCCGCTCGGGCTCCCCGCTGCAGACGGCGCTCGTGGCGCTGCTCCTCTCCAGCCCTCTCGCGCGGTCGGAGCCGGTCCCGCCGGCCGAGCGACGCTCGGGCTTCGACCAGATGAGCCCCGAGATCCAGGCGATGCAGCGGGACGACGGGGCCAATCCCGGCATGCTCGCGGTCGCGGACGGGGAGGACCTCTGGGCGAAGGCGCCCATTTCCGGGGGACTCGCCTGCGCCGGCTGCCACGGCGAGGCCTCGTCCACGATGCGGGGCGTCGCGGCACGCTATCCCGCTTGGGACGCGCGGACGGGCAGGCCCATCGACCTCCAGTCTCGCGTCAACGCGTGCCGCCGCGAGCATCAGGGCTCCGAGGCCCTCGCCTACGAGAGCCCCGACCTGCTGGCGCTCACGGCCTTCGTCGCCGCGCAGTCCCGCGGGCTGCCGATCGCTCCGCCGGACGATCCCCGGCTCGAGCCCGCGCGGGCGGCGGGTCGCGCGCTGTTCGAGACGCGCCAGGGCCAGCTCGGCCTGTCCTGCGCCATCTGCCACGACGACCATCGGGGTCACCGCCTCGGCGCAGCGATGATCCCGCAGGGACACCCGACCGGCTACCCGCTCTACCGCCTCGAATGGCAAGGTCTCGGCTCGCTGCAACGGCGCCTGCGCAACTGCCTCACCGGCATGCGCGCCGAGCCCTTCGGGTACGGCGCGCCGGACTATGTTGCGCTCGAACTCTACCTCGCGACGCGCGCCGCGCCGCTGCCGCTGGAGACGCCGGCCGTGCGCCCCTGATCGAGCTCGGACTGGCCACCGCTCGACGCCGCGCGCACCTCGTCGACCGCCGCGGTGACCCGCCGGACGGCCGAAGCGCGAACGCCTCAGCCACCAGTCGATCCACGACTGTGGCTCTAGCGGTCGAGCCAGCGCCGCGCTTCCACGGATTCGGCCCCGCGCCTACATACCCGGTATGCCGATCCTCCTGGCGCTCGGCGCCGCCCTGCTGTTCGGTCTCGTGTTCGGCCCCCAGTGGTGGGTGCGCCGGGTGATGCGGCAACACGCCACCGAGAGGCCGGACCTGCCCGGGACCGGCGGCGAGCTTGCCCGCCATCTGCTCGACCTGGCACGGCTCGAGCACGTTCCCGTCGAGATCGCGCAGGCCGACCACTACGATCCGGTCGCGAACGTCGTGCGCCTGTCGCCGGAGAACCATGAGGGCCGCTCCATCACGGCGGTCGCGGTGGCGGCACATGAGGTCTCCCACGCGCTCCAGCACGCGGCGGGGGACCGGCTGCTCGCGGCGCGGGTGACCTTCGCGCCGGTCGTGCAGGGCTTCGAGCTTGCCGCAGGCTTGGTGATGATGACCGCGCCCATCATGCTCGCCGTCATCAAATCCCCCGCCCTGCTCACCCTGCAGGTCGGGTTCGGCATCGCGCTCCTCAGCGTTCGCCTCGTGTTTCACCTCTTGACGCTGCCCGTCGAGCTCGATGCGAGCTACCGGCGGGCTCTGCCCATCCTGGAAACGGGCCGCTTCCTCGACGCTGACGACATGCGTGGCGCCCGCACCGTACTGCGCGCCGCAGCCCTCACCTACGTGGCCTCGTCCCTCGTGTCGCTCGTGAACATCGCCCGCTTCCGGCGATTCCTCCGGTTCTGAGACGTATCAAACGCGCGTCCGTTCCTGCTCTGCTCGGCCGCGAGCGGGTTGCCTTCGATCAGCCAGCCTCTGTCACCACCGAACGACCGCTCGAACGTCTCGGAGGGGTGGCTTTGAGACGGTCTGGTCGCGGCCGAAGCTGCCGTGAAGCCGAACAAGCGTCGGAACCGCGCGTGGAACAGAGCTGCCGCGTCACGGCGCGCCCCGCGGAACGGAGACACTCGGCCCCGATCCGCGGCGTTCTCGAGCGCCTCACCTCACGCGGCGGCCGCGGCGAGCGTGCTCCGAAGCAGTTCATCGAGTTCGCCAGCGACGCGGTCGACCTGCGGATTCTCGAACTGGCCGAAGGTGCTGACCGGGCGGTCGTACTCGAAGGCGACGCCACCCTCGGAATCCTCACGCAGAAGCACCCGGATCGGCGCGTACAAGGCGGCAGAAACGGCGTGCCGGGTCATCGACGCGGCCGTCAGCGGGTTGCCGATGTCGTACTGGACGGCCTTGCGGCTCAACCCGGCGGTGAGCAGCACGTCGCCATGGTCTCGGGAGCCGAAGATCGAGAGCGGCGCCTGCCGTTCGAGGAGGTCGCGCGCCTCGTCCACTCGTCCGGCCTTCAGGAGCGTGGCGTAATCGAGGTCGATGACGGGCACCGAAGCCTCCAAGGCGGATCGGACCGCCTCGAAAGACTTGGCCGAGGAAAGGCTGACGTGCTCGACCGCGATTTCGGTCGACGCGAAGTGGTCGGACATGATCTGATCTCCTGACTTCATGCAGCGGGCGGCTCGCCGGGCGGGCCTCGACTGCTCGTCCTCGGCCTGTCCGAGTGCTCGCTCAGTTCATGGCCTCAAGCGACCCGAGCTTGACCGTGTTCGTGTTGGCCTCGACCGCAACAGGCGCGTCGGGCAGCCACCGGACGACGCCCGCGGTCGCGAAGCCCCCCTGCTTGAGGACCTGCGCGGCATGCGTCGCGACGTCTCGGCTCCGATAGGCCACGGTGATGGTGGCGGGCGCCTTGAAGGGCTCGACGGAGGCGATGGCCGGCCGAGCCTCCTGCCAGCGCGTGAGGGCCGGTACGAGGAGACCACCCTGCGCACGGACGTCGGCGGCGCTCAGCGCGAGACCCGGCGTATGGTGGGCCGCGCCGATGACGGCGGGGACGGAGAAGGCCCCGTGCGCGGCGGTGTCGAGGGTCACCTCCGACGCGGCGGCCGGCAGGAGGGACGCCACGGTCATCGTCAGGGCGGCGGTGAGGGTGATGGTAGGGTGGGTCATCTCTCGATCCTCTCGGTGTGACGGGGTGGCCCGTCTTTCGATGAGGAGGAGATGCTGCCGGGAAGCGCATTCATCAAACAGATGCGGTTGATACCCAGTATCTATGCCGTAAATGATGGTTCGGTTTTCGACGGCCGCGACGGCGCGGCCGATGCAGCTCGGAAGCCTGATGGTCTCGCTCGGTCGGATGCCGCATTGTCCGGTCGCCGAGACCATGGTCGAGAGCCACCGGCGGACCTGACCATGACGATCAAGCACCGTGACCTCGCGGGCATCGACCTGAACTTGGTCGTGGCGCTGGACGCACTCCTGACCGAGAGCAGCGTCACGCGCGCTGCCGCGAAGGTCGGCATCACGCAATCCGCCATGAGCAGCAGCCTTGCCCGCCTGCGCAGGCTCCTCGGCGACGAGCTCCTGACGCGCACGCCGGACGGCATGCGCCCGACACCGCGGTCGCTCGCCCTCGTCGAGCCGGTCCGCGCCGCCCTGCGCCAATTCCAGGGCATCGTCCTCCGGGAGGACGACTTTGTCCCCTCGCAGGTCGAGCGGTCCTTCACGCTCGCCATCCCCGGCAGCGTCGAGGTACGTCTCATCCCGCGCCTGCTCGCGTTCCTCGCACGCGAGGCGCCCGGCATCCGCCTGCACCTAGTCGGCCTCGATTACGGGAGCGTGCTGGGGGACCTCGACGCCGACAGGATCGACATGGCCGTCGGCATGATCTCCGAGGGCCAGGTCCACCACAAGATGCGGCCCCTCTATCGCTTCGGCTTCCTGAGCCTGTTCAATCCCCGGCTGCTCGGCGTGAGCGGTCCGCTCTCGCTCGACGACTTCGTCCGCTTCCCGCACATCCTGACGTACCTGACCGGCGTCGGCCCGGCGGTGGTGGACGAGGCGCTCGCGAAGGTGGGCCGGACGCGGAGGCTGGCGGCGACGACGCCGCGCTTCGCCACCGTGCCGTTTCACGTGCAGGCCGCGCCCTTGATCGCCACGATGGCCGACGAGCTGGCCACGACCTTCGCGACCCAGCTCGGCCTGGCGACGAGCCCCGTGCCGGTGCCGACCGAGGAGATCGTCATCTCCATGCTGTGGCACGCCTCCTATGACCGCGATCCCGCCCATCGCTGGCTGCGGGAGGTCATGGTTCGCCTGGGACGGGAGGCCGGTAGCGCCCACGAAGACGCGGTATAACTCGTAGCCTCACGCCCCTCGGTCCCTGAGCCACTTTTCCGTTTGGGTGCCCCTGAGGCAGCAAAGGCATCGACGATCCGGACAGGGTTGTCCTCGGCGATCCGATCCTCAAGATAAGGTGGCAACAGCGTCGTCTGATCGCGCTCGGCGCCGACAACGAACCGTTCCATGCCCCCCCCGGGCGTGCCGGACAAAGCTACCACCACCGAGGTTTCGACACAGCCAGGGTCGCTACCGGAACGGCGGCATGGAGTGGTCTAGAGACGATCTGCTTCTACCACAGATTGGGCCATCCTGCTGGTTCGGCGTCGGGAGCCGATCAACGCGTTGCTTCTCCCGCGCAGTAGAAGGCTCGGGGATTCTCCGAAGATGGTCCGGTCTGTGCTTGCCCGTGCTGGCCACCCGATCGTGCCGGTTTCTGTCGTCGCTGGACGCGGACAGACGACGGGATCGCCCCAGTGGAAGGGCGGCGCCCCTTCTTGTTCCACCCCGGTTCCCCCATGCCCGAATGCCTCGTCTTCCGCGTGCCCGCGCAGCATCCCGCCGACGTCTCCGAGGTGATGGGCCTCGTCGCCTCCGGGGCGGTGGACGCGACCGAGATCGTCGCGATCTTCGGCAAGACCGAGGGCAACGGCTGCGTGAATGACTTCACCCGGCAGCTCGCGGTGATGGCTCTGGAGACGGCGCTCGCCACCGCCCTCGGCTGTACGGCGGCGGAGGTCGGAGCGCGGATCGCCCTCGTCATGTCCGGCGGCACCGAAGGCGGGCTGTCGCCGCACTTCCTCGTCCTCGCCCGGCGTGAAGGCCCCGCGGTGCCGGAGGGCAAGGCGCTCGCCATCGGCACGGCCTTCACCCAGGAGTTCCGGGCGGAGGAGATCGGCCGGATGGCGCAGGTCGAGGCGACTGCGGCGGCGGTCGGCCGGGCCATGGCAGAGGCGGGGCTCACCGATCCCGCGGACGTGCATTTCGTGCAGGTGAAGTGCCCGCTCCTGACGAGCGCTCGGATCGCCGAGGCGGCCGCCCGGGGCCACGGCGTCGCCACACACGACACCTACGCCTCGATGGGCTTATCCCGCGGCGCCTCGGCGCTCGGCATCGCGCTCGCCCTCGGAGAGGTCGACCGCGAACATCTCGCGGATTCCGCCATCGGCACCCGACGCGATCTCTTCTCCGGCCGCGCCAGTTGCTCGGCGGGGATCGAGCTGATGCGCAACGAGATCATCGTGCTCGGCAACGCCCAGGGCTGGACCGGCCCGCTCGCCATCGCCCACCGGGTCATGGACGACGGCATCGACCTGTCCGCGATTCGGCGGGTGCTCACCGACCTCGGCTTCCTGGAGGCGGGGCAGTTGCCGCCTCCTGAGGCGGAGCGCGTGATCGCTCTGCTCGCCAAAGCCGAGCCCTCCCATGACGGCCTGATCCGGGGACGGCGCCACATCATGAACGATGACAGCGACATCAACGCCACCCGGCACGCCCGCGCCCTGGTCGGCGGCGTGGCCGCCGCGGCGATCGGCCGGACGGACCTCTTCGTCTCCGGCGGCGCTGAGCATCAGGGGCCGGATGGCGGCGGCCCGGTAGCGGTCATCGCCCGCGTGAGGGACTGAAGCCGGGGACGGGGAAGCAGAAGTGCGTCCGCATTGCCGAGAGTCAGGGACAAAGCGGTTCGACCTGTGCCCTGCACCGGCCCTCTGCAACCGCCGGTTGGTGAAAATCAGGCTGCGAGAGTGGGCGCAAGGCCGCAACAGCGAAATCGGCCTGCGCATCAAAGAGCGATGAGGAACAGGCCAAGCCACGGGTACACGGCAGGAGCCATTTCGCCGCGAATTTTTCCCAAGAGAAGCTAGGCAGGCCGCCAGATGCAGCCAAGCGCTTGATTTTATTGGCGCGCCCTACGGGAATCGAACCCGTGTTTTCGCCGTGAAAGGGCCGCTACGAGACAAAGAGGACAGAGGCGCACACCCCATTCCCCTCTGCGCACTCGCTTTTTTCGTCTCCCACTATCATAATTGGTCTCACCGTCTGTGTGAGACGCTCTGTGAGACCGATCGATGGCAAAGCCTAGCAGCTTCGATAGCGTCGCTAAGCGGGTCCGGCTTCCGTCGGCCAAGAACCCACGCTGGCAGGGTGTTTCGGGAGGCCGAGGCGGCGTTAGCCTGGGCTACCGCAAGCCAGCGCGAGGACCGGGTACCTGGATCGTCAAGCTGGTGATCGATGGGAACCGCGTCGAGCAACGCCTCGCCCAAGCTGACGATCCTGGCTCGGATCCGGATGCCCTCTCGTACCCAGCTGCCGTGACGGCAGCCATCGACTGGGCGCGCGCTCAGGTACGTCGTCTCGACGGTGAAGGGGAGGGGGACGATGCCGAGGTCCCGACCGTGCGCACTGCCGTCGGGGCCTATGTCGCCACTCGCTCAGAGCGTGCCCCCACAGCGGGGAAGGACGCCGAGAAGCGCCTCGGAAAGCACGTCCTCTCCGATCAAGCTTTCGCCGAGACGCAGTTGGCGAAGCTCAACGCGAGCACCATCCGGACTTGGCGACAGCGTCTATCGAGCGAGTTGCAACCCACGACCGTCAACCGGCTGCTGAACGACCTGCGCGCTGCGCTCAACGCAGCCGCAGAACACCATCGTCGCGTGCTTCCAGCTACTCTTGCCGCCGAGATCCGTGCCGGTACGAAGGCGAACTCGGCAGGGTCGAGCGCGCGCAAGCAGGTCCTGCCCGATGCTGAGATCCGCCGCCTTGTCGACGCGGCCTTTGCTGTCGACGAGACCGGTGATTTCGGGCGGCTCGTTCTGGTCATGGCAGCCACCGGGGCTCGCCACTCTCAGGTCGCCAGGATCACCGTGGGCGACGTGCAGGTCGCGCGTGGTCGGATCATGGTGCCACCCTCGAACAAGGGCCGCGCCGGTAAGCGCCCGACGCCAATTGCCGTGCCGGTCGGAGCCGACGTGATCGAGCGGCTCCAGGTCGCCCTTGCCGGCCGACGCAGTCACGAGCCGCTCCTGCTCCATTGGCGGCATAGACAGGTCGGGCCCGTTACTTGGGAGCGGGTTGATAGGGGGCCTTGGGCCACAGCCTCAGCAGCGCTGCGCCTTTGGGACAGGGCTCGAACCCGCGCAGAGGCACCTCCTGGGACAGTCATGCTGTGCCTGCGACATAGCTCGATCGTACGAGCACTGAGCGCCGGCGTGCCGGTGAGACTCGTCGCGGCGTTGCACGACACCAGCGTGCAGATGATCGAGGACCACTACTCCGCATACATCGTTGAGGCGACGGAGGAGATCGCCCGTCGAGCCGTCACTCCGCTGGCGCCGAGCGCAGTCGCTACGCTGAAGCCTGTCGATGGAGCCGCGGCGTGACGGAGCGGCAGCGCGCCAAGAAGAAGTGGACGAAGGCCGGCAAACTCCGCGGCCGGCCACCTGGAAGCCGGTCCTACGACCCGGAAACGAGCCGCTCTGGCGATCCCACAGTTCGAAAACCCGAGAGACGAGGGCGCCCGCCGGTGGCGCTGAAGCCAATGATCTTGCGCTTCATTCAGATGGAGGTCGGCTTCAACAAAGCCGGCTTCGCGAAGCAACTAGCGGCAGAGGGAACAGGGAACGAGATCAAGGAGGAGACTGTGAAGCGGCGGCTGCGGCGAGACCGAAGCGAGGCACGCAAGCGGGAAGAGCGCCGAAAAGATAGCAGATGGACTTTCGACTGATTATGCTTGTCGCACAGGCAGATAGAGAATCATTTTAGCCCCGCCGTGACGCCCATGCGAAGCCGTGTCTCTTTGTCGTCAGACAGATCAGACAAGGGCAGGCTGTAGCATGTCACGTCCAACCGCTAAGCACCGCGAACGTCCAGACGCCATCCCGTGGCAGAAGCGCCCTCATCTACGGATGGATGTGGCGGCCGAGGTGACCGGGCTGTCGCGGAGCACGATCTATCGCCTCGCTTCTGACGGCCGGCTCACACTCCGGCGCCTCGCCGGTCGGGTCGTCGTTGAGACCTCGGGTGTCCTAACGCTGGTCGAAAACGCTGAGCCTTGGCGGCCTGGGACTCGTGGCGCTGCGGCTCGGGCGAAGCGATCCGAGGCGGCCCGCGCCGCCCTTCGGTGAGGAGCCGAGTACTCAGCGCTCGACCATCGCGAACGATCGCTAGTCGATCCTGCACGCGATCCAAGTCGTGATCTGACGAGAGTCGCAGCTCCAGCAGCGCGCCGTACACGCCGCGCTCGAGCGCAGCCCACCCATCCTTAGAAAGTCGCCGCCTCGGCCTCGCCGCCACGCGGGCCGGGTGCCGACCACACAACGCTCGCCGGAACTTCATCATGGACGCAAGCACTCCGGAGAGCGGCAGCGGCCACCTGCCAATGGTCGGTAGCCAGGCACCCGTGCCCGCAATCACCGCATCAGTCCAAATGCGTGCGCCGGCCCTGCCAGCCTGGGACACGGAAGCGGCGGTCGCCTTTCTCATAGCGCTGATTGGCTCAGGGCTTCTCGCGGTCGCGGCGATCGATCCAGAGTTAGGCGGCTGCCACGGGGCGACCTTCGCGCTGCCGACCGAGCGCGATGCATTGAGCCGGTGGATCGAGGCGCGCCAGGGCAAGCACAATCTTTACTTCACACTGAACGAGCCAGTCCCTCGGGAGCAACAGCAGGGCAAGCATGGCCGCGTGTGCAAGGCGGACATCGCGCGCATCCGCGGCATCGCCATCGATTGCGATCCGCACTTCGACCCCACCGCCGACGATGGCGGCCTGAGCAAGGAACGGGAAAGACTCTGGCATCAGGCGCTTGACTGGCGCCAACGACAGGAGGCCAGCGCCGTCATCGACAGCGGCGGCGGCTATCAGGGAGTGTGGCTGCTGCGGGAATCGCTGCAGGCCACGCCACAGACCATCGCAGCCGCGGAGGCGCAGGCGCGCGGCTTCGCGCTGCTCAACGGTGGCGACAACACCCACGACGTCTCGCACCTGTTCCGCATGCCCGGGACCGTCAACCTGCCGAACGCGAAGAAGCGGGCGCGCAAGCGCGTGTCCGCCCCGGTGCTAGGCAAGGTGTACGACCCACGGCGCCTGCACACGCTCGACCACCTCGCCATTCTGGCACCTCCGATCACCGCCCGAGCGGCCACTGCCCGAGCGGCCACTGCCCGAGCGGCCACTGCCCGAGCGGCCACCGCCGCCAAGCTCAATTTCGATCTCTCGGCTGCGTGGGAGGCAGTCGGAGCCCCGGAGCGTTTGGATCCGGAGTTGGTGGAGCGGCTGACGCGTGCGCGAGCAGCGCGCCCTCAGCTCGACAAATGCCTGGCAGCAGAAGCGATGCCGGGCGATCGCTCAGCGCGAGACTACGCCGTTGCCGCCGCGGTGATCCAGGCCGGCATCTCGGAACCAGCCGACGTGGCCGCGATCATTGCGGCGTACTCACCGGATAAGTTCGAGGCGGAAGCCGAGGCCCGCGACGATGGGCGGGCCGAGTACTACCTGCGCAAAACCGTCGCGAACGCTCTGGCTCGGGTCAAGCCGGACGCTCAGCCAGGGGACTTCTTCGAGCCCATCGAGGACGGGTTCGAGGTGGCCGGCGAAAGGGAGGGTGAGAAGGCTGCCAGCGAGATCGGCGAGCTGGTCGACATCTTCGGCGACGATGATCCGGCGGATCTGTCGACACCGCCCGCCGGCAGCCTGCCGGGCGTGGTCGACGGGATCGCGCGCACCATCGCGACCCAAATGGGCGTGCCCGAGAGCTTCGTCGCGACCGCGGCCGTGGCAGCCCTCGCCGGTACGATCGGCAACGCGCTCAAGCTTCAGGTGAACGCACACAGCGCCGACTTCAGCGTGCCAGCCACATTGTCTGTGGTGATCGTGGCCCGGCCCGGTCGTAAGAAGTCGCCCACAATCGCTGCGGTACTGCGACCGGTGAAACAGATTGATCGCGAGCTGTATCGCCAGAGCTGCCAGGAGCAGGCCGCTCGCGAAGCCATGGTGCGGGCGGCGAAGAGCAAGCGTGAGGCAGCCGGAGGACTCCCACCTGCACCGCCCATGCGGCGGCTCTGGGTCGATGATGCGACCCTGGAGAAGCAGGTTCGCATCCATGCAGACAATCCGTGCGGGATCATTCGCGCGCCCGACGAGCTGTTCGCGTTTCTCGGCAGCTTCGGAGCCTATAAGCGCAACGGCGACGGCGATCGAAGCACCATGCTTCGCCTGATCGATGGCGGCGACATCAGCGTCGATCGCATGACGGGCTCCACACGAGCCGACAGTGCCCTGATGGGCCTCATCGCCTCGACGCAGCCAGACAAAATCCGTCAGCACGCGCAAAACCTCGGCACTGACGGCTTCCTACAGCGCCTGATCTTCGTGACAGATGACGGTGCGGAGCGGACGCCGCTCGATGTGCCCGCAGACGGTGCTGCGGTAGCTGAGTACGAGCGAGCTGTACGAGGGATGTTCGCGCTCCGCGCGGCGGCCGGGCGTACAGTGCAGCTCTCGCCGGAGGCCCGCACGATCCTCACCGGGACATGGACGCGGGTACGGGCGCTGGGTCGCCTGCCGGGTGCTTCAGCGGCTTGGGAAGGCCACATATCCAAATGGGAGGGGCTGATCTACCGGATCGCCCTGACGTTCCACGCGCTCGACACCTGGGATCTAACGGGAGGGGTGTCGACAGAGTCGGGACACGAGGTGACCGCTGAGACCGCGCAACGCGCATCTCGCTTCGTCGCGTTCCTCGTCCGCCACGCTCTACGCTTCTACAGCGAGTTCTGCGAGCCGGCGGAAGAGACGGTCGAGGCGCGCGAGGTGGCCGGATATCTGCTCACGCGACCAGACATCCTGTCCGTAACGGCGAGAGACATTGAGAAGGCGAGGCGGCCGCTCAGCGGCAAACGGCACCTTACGCGCTCCGCGATGCGCGCGCTCGCGGACGCTGGATGGGTATCGGTCGCTGAGATGAGCGCGGACGGGCCGACGAAGTGGACTATCGATCCGAGAATCCATGTGCGGTTCGCCGAACGAGCCGACCGTGAGAAGGCGCGGCGCACCCAAGCGCACACCCAAATGCTAGCGGCATTGTCGGCGAAACGGGAGCTTCGCGATGTCTGAGGCCCAAGAGGCGCCGACAATGCCGCTCGCGTGCGCGATAGGTATGTCTCTTTCCTCTCTCTTCTACCTTTATATTCCACAGACCCCTTCATTCCCGAACTTCTTCGCGCGCACGCGAGCGGCATTGCCGGCGCTGGATCGGATGCCCCATCGGGGCTGTGGAGGTCGCAACGACATACCGCATGGAGGAACGCCGTGAGCCGCCGCCGTCCCCCCGCGAGCACGCGTCCTGAATCACGTGGCTCACGCCGCACCGTTCGGCCAGACTTCCCGTCCATTGGGGCTCGGGCGCTGCGGCGCTTCCATGCCGAGCGCGAAACCTTCCCGATGTGTGGTGCCATGGCCCGATCAACCGGCGAGCCGTGCCGACAGACTCCCGCGAAAGGGCGCACCCGCTGCCGCTTCCACGGGGGAGCCACCCCACGCGGCGATGGGCCAGCTGGCTGGCACACGCCGGGATTTCCAGACGGCCTTCCGACCGGCAAGCCGCGTAGCGACGCACACAAAGCTCGCAAACGTAGACAGCGGCGCGCTGAGATCGCCGCCATGACCGCCGAGGAGCTGGCGCGGCTGGAAGCATGGAGGAACACGCACAAACCGGGCAGCGAACGCGATCGGACGTTTGGGCGCCGCGCACGCGAAGCCCGGCACTGGCTCCATACGATCATGCAGGAGGCACCCTCAGCGCCCACGCCGGATCGAGCCGAGCTGGACGCACTGCGGGCGAGGTTTCGTGCTCACCTGGCGCGGCTTGACGCCGAAATGAGCGAGCTTGAAGACGAGCCATCGATCGGCGGCCTATTCGACTGAGCCATGGTCGATCGAGGACTGCGTCGGGGCAGGGTAGGGCGGCCACGACCAAGCCCCGGGCTTGCGGGATTAGATCAAAGCGTGGCCTGCCGTTGCGAAGCGGGTACGAGGCGAGCTCGCAGGCGCGCCACGGCGACCGGCGTCCATAGGCTGCGCCCCCGCGCCGTCGGCACGTTCTCGGCCGTTAGCGCCCGCGCCAGTGCATTCAGCGAGGCTGTACCGTCGGGATCGAGTCGCTTCAGGATAGGCGCTAGTGCTGCCGCCCGCTCGTCAGCGTTGCATTGGAGGGCAGCGCGGGCTCGGGCTGTATCGTCACCCGTACCGGCTCGACCGCGGAAGCCGCCGAGTACGCGACCGCGCGCCTTCGCAGCAGCAAGCGCCGCTTTCGTCCGTGCAGAGATCATCCGCCGCTCCTCCTCGGCCACCACGGCCATGATGCCGACGGTCATTCGATTAGCCGAAGGCATGTCGCAGGCGAGGAAGTCGACGCCGGCCTTGTGCAGGCCCAGGAGGAAGTGCGCGTCGCGGGCAAGGCGGTCGAGCTTGGCGACGACGAGGATCGCGCGGTGAGCCCGGCAGAGCGCCAGGGCGCGATCCAATTCAGGTCGATCGCTCTTAGCACCGCTCTCGATCTCGACGACCTCGGCGATCAGCGTCCAGGCACCGCCGTTTAGATAGTCGGTGACGGCTGCACGTTGCGCCTCTAGCCCGAGACCGGATCGGCCCTGACGATCAGTGCTGACGCGCAGGTATGAGATGAAGCGGCCATGGGTCATCGAATGACCATACCATTCTATGCAACGGACGTTGCTCAGAATGATACGTCAGGATTGGATGTCAACGATGCTTGAATGAGCGTTGCGCTGTTTTTGATCGCCTCACTCGAGGGCCGCCCCCAGCCCCCCCGGGTACACCCTCACAGCGATCTGTCAGCGCTTGCGAGACACCCGGATAAAATTGCGCTGGTTGAGACCTTCCGGACAAATTGTCCGAGCCGTCGCCTGCGTCTTCTGGGCTGTTGTCGCCTGGTCCACTCAGGAGCCGACACGCCGGAAAAGCCGACAGGCTCCTACCGACCCAACCCAGTCATTGCTGTGAGGAAACAGAGCTCCATAAAGCAGCCATCCGGTGTGTGCTTCAGCACCGAACGGCTGCTAGTCTGGGAAAGTGGTGTTCGGTCGACCGGCTTGAGCGCCGGAGCTCGCCTATGCCGAAGCCGACGTGAGACGGCCTCAGGCGCTGCGGGCCTGCTCCGGATGGCGCCCTTCCGCGAACTCCTCGACGATCTTGGCGCAGAACGCCGGCAGGTCCTTCGGGTTGCGGCTGGAGACGAGGCCCTTGTCGACCACCACCTCCGCGTCGACCCATTCACCGCCCGCGTTACGGATGTCGGTCTTCACGGTCGGGAAAGAGGTAAGCTTGCGCCCCTTCACGACGTCGGCCTCCACCAACGTCCAGGGCCCGTGGCAGATGACGCCGACTGGCTTGGCCTGCTGGAAGAAGTCCCGGACGAAGCCGACCACGGCCTCGCTGCCGCGGAGCTTGTCGGCCCCCACGCTGCCGCCGGGGATGACGAGCCCGTCGAAGTCTGAGGCGGACACGCCGTCGATGACCTTGTCGACCGGATACTTCCCAGCCGGGTCGAGGTCGTTGTTGACCGTCTCGGCCTCGCCCGCCTCAAGCCCGACCACCGTGACGGTCGCGCCGGCTGCGAGCAGCGCCTCGCGGGGCTTGGTGAACTCCGGCTCCTCCGTCCCCCGAGGGGCGATCAGGATGGCGATGGTCTTGCCCTGAAGGGTCATGGTTGGCTCCTCTGTGCGTGGCGGAAAGGGGTCGGCGTCAAGCCGGAATGCTCTCCGGTGAGGCGGTGTTCTCGGCGGTCACACCGTTCTCCCGGTGGCGGAAGTCGCTCAGCGCTCGGTAGACCTGAAGCCGCGCCCGCATCACCGAACCGAGCGGCTGATGCGCCGCGAGGCTGTGCGCGGGGCGGAAGGTCATCACCTCGTCGAAGTAACGCACCCGCTCGGGGGAATAGGCGTCCTGCCGGGGCAGGCGGAGCGTTGCCACCGTGCGGTACGGGCTGACCGCGACCGGCCAGTCGACCGAGGCATCCTCGATGGGCTGGCGCTCGGCATCGGCCCAGAGCTGCGCCTTCAGCTCGTAGACCACGTCGGACTCGCGGAAGAACGCCGCCGCCGCGTTTCGAAAGCCGTCCTCGTCGCCGTGCGGGTCGAGCCGCCATTCGGCCAGGTCCAGCTGCGCCTGCGAAGCCGGGACTGCACCAAGCTTGGCGACGTAGTCGCCGAACCGCATCGGAGCCTGACTGAAGTAGCTGTCGGCGAGCGGGTGGCTGTAGGGATGGCCGAGGAAATCGGCCATGGCACTCTCCGTGCCGAAGGCGTGCAGCACGCGGTTGAGGTTGCGCGCCGTGGCGGCGACCGCGCTCTTCACGCCCTCTGGCAGGCCCGTCGATTTCCCGATGACCGTGCCGTCCCGCAGGAAGCCCGCCGCCGTGCCCGACGGGAAGGTCGTGCCGGTGGCGAGCACGAAGTCTTGGGTCTCGACATCGTGGCCCGGCAGCTTCTCGCCGGGCACCTCGAAGACTTTGATCGACATGCCGCGGTGGGTCGACACCCGGTCGCCCAGGATCTCCCCGGGCCCTTGCGCGAAGCGCACCGCCACCTTGTGCGTCCCCGGTTTGGCGAACAGGCCCTGTGCGAGTTCCGGAGGCAGGTTCTCCGGGACGACCAGCTCCCCGACGACGCAGGCCGAACTCTTGGCGTGGCTCGCACGCACGGCGCGGTGCTCGCGCTTCTCGACGACCTGCGACTGCTGGGTCATCCCTTGGATGATCCCATCGATGGACTTCTGCTCGTCCGGTGCGGGCGTCTCGATGTCTGGCGCGTAGCGGAGATAGGCCATGCTCGTTCCTCGGAAGAGGGTCTAAGGGCAGACGGTACAAGTCAGAGGCCGGGCGTCGTCGGCCAACTGAAGGGGCAGCGCCTGCATGCGTGACGCGACGATACCGATTGGCTTAAAGTGGGGACTAGCGGGTGTACGCTGCCCAAGCCTTTCCACCCTGGCTTCGAGCAACCTCCGTCTCGGTCGCGGGCTCACGGGCCGACATCATCATCGAGGCACCCGCTGACACCAAGCCTGCCATGGCCCTTAGTTCGTCCGACTGCCGGGGGTCGCGCGAGATGGCGTCCGCCTCTTTCTGGAGGCGCAGGTTGCAGGCCTTCGTGGCCAACCCGCCATCGGGGGTGCATGCATCGTGTCGGGCGCAGGCCGCATCGAGCGCGTCCACCGGAGCCGCAGGAGCGTTGTTGCCTGGTCCGCAGTAGTTGCCGTGAATCAATACCGCCCGTGCCGTATGGCCTGCGGTCTGGGCCGAAACGGGCCAAGCCAGGAAGGCGAGGAGTGGAAGACTTAGGGCGAGTCTTATAGTTCATTGTGGGGTCTGCCCCTTCGACCTCTAGCCACAGTGTGCTTGCACCAAAGTGGCTTCCATTGCGATTGTCGCGGGAGAAGCCCCTCCACCGGGCTCTGGTTCCGGACTGGTCGCAATGTCGCAACCTGTCGCGTCGTTCCGGTTCGGCGGGTGCGGACGGTATCGAATTAGGGTGAGCACTTTTTGGTCTTCACTCGAATGCAGCGCCACTTTGTAGGGGCGCTTGCCCGCGACGAATGAAGAATACAGCCGGCGTTCTCAAGCGTCGGCTTCTGCCTCCGCGGTACGTCTTGTCCACCGCGTGATCATCTTTGGGAACGCCGCACCGAGAACGTCGTTCATCCCGGCGCCACACCCATCCGGAGCCATCGAACTTGCAAGCGCCCGTCCGCTACAGCCCTCACGTCGAACAAGTCGGCCCCAATGAGGCGGCAACAATCGACAAGTTGAACGAGACCTTCGACACGATCCTGCGAACGGTCGCCGATCATTCGGGACATGCCGTCAGATCGGTCCATGCCAAGTCGCACGGTATCCTGGAGGGGACGCTGACGGTGGACGCTGGACTGCCCCCCGAACTGGCCCAGGGCCTGTTCGCCACGCCCGGCAAGCACAAGGTCTACATGCGGTTGTCGACCAACGCCGGCGACATCCTCCCCGACGCAGTTTCCCTGCCCCGCGGCGTCGCCCTCAAGGTGCTGGACGTCGAGGGCGAGCGCCTGCCGGATGCAGAGGGGACGACCCAGAACTTCATCATGGTCAACGGCAAGGTGTTCCAGGCGCCGAACACGGAGAAGTTTCTGGGCAGCCTCAAGCTGCTGGCCGGTACCACGGACCGCGCCGAGGGGCTGAAGGTGGCCGCCTCCACGGTCCTGCGGGGCGTCAACAAGGCCCTGCACGCGGTGGGCATCGACAGCCCCACCATCGGTTCCCTGGGCGGCGCGCCCAATGTCGATCCGCTCGGCGAGACCTATTACAGTCTGACCCCGTTCCGGTACGGCGACTACATCGCCAAGTTCTCGCTGGCCCCCGTCGCGCCGGCTCTGACCGCCCTGACCGGCACTGAGATCGACGCCTCCGGCCGCCCGAACGCCATCCGCGAGACGGTGCAGTCTGAGATGATCGGCATCGCCGGCGAGTGGGAATTCCGCGTGCAACTCTGCCGTGACCTCGAACGCCAGCCGGTCGAGGACCCGACGGTGGAGTGGAAGGAGGACGAGGCACCGTTCCAACGGGTCGGGATCGTCCGGGTTCAGCCGCAGGACAGTTGGGACCCTGCCCGGGTCCAAGCGGTGGACGAGGAGATGCGCTTCAGCGTGTGGACCGGCCTCGCAGCGCACCGACCTCTCGGCAACATCAACCGCGCCCGCAACGCCCCCTACCGGCATTCGGCCGAGTTCCGCGAGCGATTCAACCGCTGCCCGATCCACGAGCCGGGCGCGGTGCGCTGAAGCGACATCCTGAAGTTGCAACTGCTGCAGGCCTCAGATCGGGCGCAACGGCGATGTCTGCTTCATCGCTAAACCGCTCGAAAGCGGTCAGGCGGAAATCCACCCGACCGAGACGTTCCTGGCGTCGTCGTCGGCGACCGAATCTGGCTGAAAGCAGCCCTACTGCTTGCGAATAAAGTCGCTCAAGTAGCGGACACGCCGCGCGAGACCAAACACGGCGATCGCTTCACGTTGTCACGCGCTAAGCCGAGGCTCGGCGGTCGCCGACACAACGCACGGCCCCAGTCGAAATCAGCAAGCCCTTACCTGGTATCGGTTCGAATCTCGCCGTCGTATGGTTCTCCGTCGCGGAAGAGGACGGTTCGCTTAGCGGGCAGCGTCGCGCGCTCTCTACTCTGCTGCGATGGAGGCCTCGGCCACATCAACCTGAAGAATATCGTTGAAGCGGTTGAAGGCGCCGCAGAGAGCGATCCGCCATGTCAGCTCGACGACTTGTGGTTCGCTAAAATGCCGGCGAAGGCGGGTGAAGATCTCGTCCCTCGTCCGGTTCCAGTTGTTCGTGACCGCGATGCTGTACTCGACCACCAGCTTGTCGACGTCGTCGAGTTCAGGATGGTTCGTGTACTCGAGGAGGCGCTCCGCCCCAGCCTCGGACACGCCCTGCACCGCGAGCTTCGGCGCGTGGTGGGCGACGCAGTACTCGCATTTGTTGAGGAGCGAGACGGTGACGATCGCTAGTTCGAGATAGCGCTTCGGCAGCACTGCCTCGTCTGAGAGCTGCGTGAGCATCGTCCAGGTGTGCTCGAAGATCGGCAGGCGCTGCGCCATCACGCCGGCTTGGTCCGCGAAGTCGCCGTAGGTGGTCATCTTATCCCAGAGCGGGTGTAGCTCCGCCGGCAGATCGTCGCGGGTCTTCATCGTTACGCGGGCCATCAGGGTCCCTCCTTCGCTGCAGATGTCAGGCGGTACTCGCGCACGAGGCCGTCCGGTTTGAAGATCAGGATCGCCACCAGGGCGACGCCGACCAAGAGTAGGCGAAGGGCCGCCAAACGGGCACCATCCAGCAGGCCGAACGCGTCGATGAGAAAACGGCTCCCTTCGAGGAGCAGGACCACGGTGAAGCCCGCGAGCAGGACGCCCGTATTGCTGCCGCGGCCACCGATGATCACCGCCATGAACGCGTAGGCCGTGATCACTGGGCCGAATTGGGTCGGGTCGATGTAGGTGTAGTTGAACGCGTGCAGGCTCCCCGCGATGCCGAGGGCCGCGCCGCCGATGCCGAAGGCCCTCAGGCGCAACCACAGGACGTTCTTACCGAGAGCCTCGGCCACAGTCGGATCGTCCCGGGTGGCCCGGAGCGTCCGGCCGAAGGGCGACCGAGCCAGCTTCTCGAACACGGCATAGACGAGGGCGAGGCAGGCGACCGCGAAGGCGAGAAACACCGCGTCGGCCGCTGCGGGTGGGACCCACCCGGTGAAGGGCCGCACAATGCCTGGAACCCCGAGTGTCCCGCGGGTGAGCCACTCCTCGTAGCTGATGAACAGCCGCAGGCTCTCGGCGAAGCCGAGGGAGACGATGGCGAGGTAATCGTCGGACAACCGGATCGAGATCAGGCTCACCGCCGCGCTGGCCGCCGCCGTCACGAGGATGGCGGCGGCCATGGCGACGAGCGGCGGCCAGCCCGCCACATTCAGCAGCCCGCAGGTGTAGGCGCCGAGCATGACGAAGCCGAACAGGCCGAAATTGACGAGGCCGCCCAGGCCCCACTGCAGGTTGAGGGCGAGCCCCGCGATCGTGCTGATCGCGACGAGGGCCAGAGTGGCGACGAGGTAGGCGGTCATCGCGTCATCCACCGGGCGCCGAACAGACCGGAGGGGCGGGCGAGAAGGATGACAGCCATCACCAAGAAAGCCACGATGGTGCGATACTGCGGGGCGAGCACGGTGGTGGCGAGCTCTTCGGCCACCCCGAGTACCAAGGCGCCTGCAACCGCCGCCATCGGGCTCGCGAGGCCGCCCAGGATCGCGGCGGTGAACACGGGCAGGGTGTAGTTCCAGCCCATCTGCGGATCGAGCGTCGCATCGAGTCCGATCAGCACCCCAGCCAACGCCGCGAGGGCGCCGGATAGGGCCCAGACCACCGTCACGACGCCCCGCCGCCCGATGCCCCGCACAGCTGCGAGGTCTGGGTTGTCGGCCACGGCCCGCATGGCGCGGCCGATCCGGGTGAAGCGAAACAGCACCCAGATGCCAGCAAGAGCTGCCACGACCGCCGCCAGTGTCGTGATCTGCTCAGAGTTGATGCGCAAGCCGAACAGGCGCAGTGGCCTGGCGAGCGCTACCGCGTAGCCTCGGGGTGAGTTGCCGGCGACGAACCGGACTACGTTCTCCAGAGCCAATGCGACGCCGATGGAGGCGACGAGCAGCGTGACGCCCGAACGCCCGCGCAGGCGCTCGTAGACGAGTTCGTTGACGCCGACCGCAACGAGCGCCCCCACGCCCATCCCACCCACCGTCGCCAGCGGAAGCGGCCAGCCGGCGAGAGTGTTGAAGGCGAAGGCGGCATAAGCCCCGACCGTCAGCATGGCGCCGATGGCGTAGTTCGCGAAGCGCAGCACGCTGAAGGTCAGTGCGAGGGCGAGGGCGGGGAGCGCGATCAGGAGGCCGGTGACGAGGCCGTTAAACAGAAGCTGGATCATGGTGCCGCCTCGGCCCCGAGATAGAGTCGTCGCATCTCCGGGTCTGCGAGGAGGGCGTGCGCCGGGGCGCGGGCCCGCACCTGCCCCGCGACCAGGACCAGACCGTCTTCGACCGCGCCGAGGCCGAGGCGCGTATTCTGCTCAATCATGAAGACGGCGACACCTGAGTCCACGATCCGTCCAATCGCGGCGAAGAGAAGCCCGGCATTGCGCGGCGACAGCCCGGCCGAGGGCTCGTCGAGGGCGAGCAGGGCAGGCCCGGGCATCAGTGCGGCGGCCATCGCCACCATCTGGCGCTGCCCGCCGCTGAGGTGGCCCGCGAGCGTCCCGAGCCTGTCCGACAGTTCGGGAAACAGATCCAGCATGGCGTCGAGCCGGCCGGCGAACCCGCCGGGCTGCCACGACGGGATGAATTCGAAGCCGAGCTTCAAGTTCTCGCGCACGCTCATATTGCGGAAGACGTTGGCCTCCTGCGGCACGTAGCCGACGCCGCGCCGGGCGCGGGCCGGCGCGGCGAGCCCGGTCACATCCTCGCCGAGGAGCCGGATACTCCCTCGCGTCGGGCGGATAAGACCGACGACCACCTTCATCAGCGTCGACTTGCCGGACCCATTGGGGCCGACGACCGTGAGGCTACCCCGGTCGGACACCGCGAGGTCGATCCCGTGAAGGATGCTGCGGGCGCCGTAGCCCGCCTCGATACCCTGCACCTCGAGGGCGCTCACGCCGCACCCCCGAGATAGGCCTGCGCCACCGTGTCGTCCGCCGCGATTTCGGAGAAGCGCCCGTGACGGAGCACCCGTCCTTCGGCCAGGACGTAGATCGGATCGCAGAGGGCGGCGATGAGATCCATGTTGTGCTCGACGATTGCGAAGGTCAGCCCCTCGTCCCGGAGCGTGCGGACGAAATCCGCGATCTCGCCCACGAGGACCGGGTTGACGCCCGCGGCCGGCTCGTCGAGCAGCACCACGCGGGGCTCCAGCATCAGCGCGCGACAGAGTTCGAGGAGCTTCTTCTGGCCGCCGGAGAGCGCGTCGGCCGGCTGGTCGGCGAGGCGCCGTAGGCTGACCCGGGCTAGGAGCGCGTCCGCCCGCGACAGGGCTGCCTCTTCTGCACGGCGGACGAGGCCGGGGCGGGTGAATACGTTCCAGATCGCTTCACCCGGCTGACGGGGAGCGGCGAGGAGCAGGTTCTCCAGCACCGTGAGGCTGCCGAGTTCCCGGGAGATCTGGAAGGTCCGGGTCAAGCCGAGCTGCGCCCGGCGTTGGACCGGCATCCGCGTTACAGTGCGGCCCATCAGGCGCACGGCCCCCGCTTGGGGCCGCCGCCGGCCGACGAGCACGTCGAACAGCGTGGACTTGCCCGCGCCGTTCGGCCCGACGAGGCCGGTTATCGAACCCGCCCGAACCGCCACATCAACCCCGTCAAGCGCCGTGAAGCCGCCGAAGCGGACACGGACGCCGACGGCCTCCAGCATTGCCGGTGTCGCTTGACTCACCGCGTCGTGCCGACGCGGCGGCTCACGCCATCGACGATGCGAAAGTGGCCGTAATCGAGATCCGTCTGGTCGCCATTCGGCGTGAACCTGAAGTCGGCGGCGGCCCCGCTGTATCGAAATGGCTTGCCGTCGCGGGCGAGCGCGAGGGCCTCCGCCGGATCGGATACGTTCGGGCCCGGCCCATTGGCGACGGAGGCGATGGTCTTTGTGAAGTCGGCGGCCTTGACGCTCTTGGCCTTCTCCATTGCGAGGGCCAGGACGACGATCTCGTCGAACACGTTCGCGCCGAAGGGCACGATGGTCCCATCCGGTTGGTTCGTCGCCTTCAGGTAGATCTTGTAGGCTCCGGCATCGCCGACCGGCACCGCCTGAACGTGGTTCACGCTCTCTGCCGCTTCCTTGCCGACGTTGCGCACGAAGGCGCCTTGGCTGTCGGCCGCGTGGCTGAACGTATAGAGCTTGCTCGTATACCCGGAGCGAAACGCCTCCTTCACGATGGCGCTGAACTCCGGGATGTAGCTGGCAACGAAGACCGCGTCCGGCTCCTTGGCGAAAACCTTCTCGACCTCCGTGCGGTACGAGGGTTGGTTCGGGTTGAAGTTCACCACGTCGAGGATCTTGCCCCCGTCCGCCTTAAAGGCGTCGACGAAAGGCTGGACGGTCGAGAGCGTGAACGGCGTCTGCAGCACGAGTAGAGAGGCCGTCTTGGCCCCGTCCTTCCTCACCACGTGGGCGAACGCCGTGCCCCAGGCCTTGCCGGTGGTCTGGAAGCGCCAGACGAGCCCCTTGGTGTCGCCCTGCGTAATCTCGTCGGCGGAGCCATTGACGAAGAGCGCAATGCCCTTCTCGATTGCCACAGGACGTACGGCGAGCGCCACTGCGCTGCTCCACACACCGGCGATGGCCGCGACGCCGTCGACATCGATCAGCTTGCGCGCCGCGGCGACGCCCGAAGTTGGGACGCTCTCGTCATCGGCGACGATGAGCTCGAGCTTATGGCCGAGCACGCCCCCCGCCGCATTCACGACGTCCACTGCCGCGCGGGCGCCGCGCTCTTCCTCCCGGCCGTAGGGACCGCCGGTACCCGAGAGCGGGGCGAGCAATCCGATCCGCGTCGTCGCATCCGTCGCCATCGCGGTTCCGGGATTGCTCGCGCTCATTGCCAAGCCGACGGCCGCGAGGAGGCGGAGGATGCATACGCGCACGGTCGGTCCCCAAAGGCTGGAATGGGACGCGGTCGAACGAGCGACGCCGTCCCTAAAAGCCTCCCGCCGGCCCAATTCCGTCAGGCGTAAAGGAGAGGCTTGCTGGTTCGACCCATACTGTCGTCTCCAGGGGACGGTCAATCGCATCGTTCTTTTTTCCGAACGAAATTTGACTCGGTGGCTGTCTGGGGTTCAAACAAAGCCGTGCGTCGAGCCAAGGGAATGGACTGGAGCGGATGACGTTGCAGCGTGAATTGCGCCTCAACACCTTCCAGATGGCTGCCCCGTCCCACAACTGGGCCGGCTTGTGGCGCCATCCCCGGGACAATCAGTCCGCGTACAACCGGCTTCAGTACTGGACTGACCTCGCTCAGACCGCCGAGCGCGGATTCCTCGACGGTATTTTCATCGCCGACGTCTTCGGCATCTACGATGTCTACGGCGGCAGCCCGGAGGCGGCGCTCCGCGCAGGTGCGCAGGCGCCGAGCGCGGACCCGGTGCTCGCCGTCTCGGCCATGGCGCATGTGACGCGCCATGTCGGGTTCGGCATCACGGCCAACCTCACCTACGAGCACCCCTTCCAGTTCGCCCGCCGGTTCAGCACCCTCGACCATCTCACGCAGGGCCGCGTCGGCTGGAACATCGTGACGGGATACCTCGACAGTGGCGCCCGCGGCATGGGCCTCGCGACGTCTCGAGCACATGACGAGCGCTACGAGGCAGCCGAGGATTTCATGGCCGCGGTCTATAAGCTGTGGGAGGGATCCTGGGAGGACGGCGCTGTCGTGCGCGACCGGGAAGCCGGGATCTTCTCCCGCCCCGATAGGGTGCATCGCATCCGGCACGACGGGCCATACTACACGGTGGACGGGCGGCATCTCTCCGAGCCGTCCCCGCAACGCACGCCGGTGCTTTATCAGGCGGGGACCTCTGCGCGAGGCTCCAGCTTCGCCGGGCGCCACGCGGAATGCGTCTTCCTCAACGGGCCGACCAAGGCGGCGGCCGCCAAGGCTGTCCGGGGCGTGCGCGAGGCGGCGCAGGCGGCCGGGCGTGCGCCCCACGACATCTTAACATTCCTCGGCGCCACGCTGATCGTCGCCCCGACGGCCGCAGAGGCCCGGGACCTGCGCGACGACTATCGCGGCTATCTCGACGCCGCCGGCCAGCTCGCCCTCGTCTCCGGCTGGACGGGGATCGATCTCGCCACTCTTGGCCTCGACGCCCCCCTGCCATTCGTCAAAACGAACGCGATTCAGTCGACGGTAAAGCATCTCGCCGGCGACGCCGCGCAGCCGACGCGGGTGCGCGACCTTCTGGATTTCACTCCCGCCGGGGCACGGGCCCCGGTGATCGTCGGCTCGCCCGTCGAGGTGGTGGACGAACTTCTTGCCTGGGTTGCGGAGACCGATGTCGATGGCTTCAACCTAGTGCGCACGGTCATGCCCGAGTCCCTCGACGCGATCGTCGATCTCGTCGTCCCCGAGTTGCAGAACCGGCGGGCCTTCAAGACCGCCTATGGCGAGGGCACGCTGCGCGAGAAGCTCTTCCCTGGCCGATCGCCCCGACTAAGCCGGACGCACCCAGGAGGCCGTCATCGCGCAATTGCAACTTGACGGAAAAGAATGCGGCGCGATCGGGCAACTTATGCCCCCGTCCGCCGAGCTGCGTCACGATCTTCATCGAAGGCGCATGTAGCACCGCAGGTGGCGCCACGCCCATGTTCGACCTTCAGGCACGGCCGAGAGTAGCAGTCGCGTAGAAGCATACTTTGGTGAATGGTAGAGCTTGCCTCTCGTCTCCAGCTCGACGACTTGTCAGCGCTCGGCCGGCGGCGCAAACCGCTGTGGTGCCACGAACGGATGCAGACGTTCGATCTCGGCGGCAAACGCGAGTGTCGTCCGGTCTTCGAGATATGGCCCGATCACCTGAATCCCGATAGGCAGGTGAGCGTCGTAGCCGATCGGGACGGCGGTCGCGGGCAGGGACGGCAGCGTTGCTAGCCCGGCCCAGAAGAGCTGATCGTTATAGTCGACCGCGTGTCCGTTGATCTGTAAGACGCGCTCTTCCCGAGGTCGGGCTTCGTCGATCGGGAAAGCGGCGCAGACGGTGGCTGGAGCGAGAAGCACGTCGTAGCTCTCGAAGAATGTCGCCCAGTCCCGCTTCAGCACGGCGCGCCGCTCTTCCGCCATGATCCAGTCGCGATGGCGCTGCGCATGCGCCTGTGCCATCCGCAATACGTACGGCGTCGCATTCGAACCCGGTTCGGTAAGGCGGTGAACGGCATCCTCGAAGACCGCCTGCGGGAGGCGGGCCGAAGCCGATCCGCGTAGGAGTTGAAGATAGGTAGCGTGATGCGCCACATGATCGTCGAACGGTAGCGTGTCCGCCGTGACCCGGACTCCAAAAGTCTTCAGGCGCTCCACCAACGCTCTGATCGCGACTTGGACGGGCTCGTCCACTTCAGCGATAGGCGAGTCTGTCACGTAGGCGACCCTAAAGTCTGCCAAGCGCCGCGCCCGCGGCGGCGGGAGATCCAGACGCCAGGCTTTCGCTGCGGGTCCCGCCGGTCCTGCGATGACGTCGAGTGCGCGCTCGAGGTCAGCGACGGTCCGGGCGAGCGGACCGCTCACTACGAGGTCGTTGTCGACGAGGCTCTCTCCGCGCTCGTTGCCGGAGACGGGGACGATACCGGGCGTCGGCTTGTGACCATAGACGCCACAGAAATGTGCCGGGAAGCGGATGGAACCGCCTGCGTCGCTCCCGATCTCGAGCGATACGAGACCTGCAGCGAGGGCCGCGCTCGAGCCCCCGGACGAGCCGCCCGGCGTCCGATCGAGATCCCAGGGATTGCGCGTCGTGCCGTAGATCGTGTTGTAGCTCTGCCAGTCGAGTGCATGGATCGGCACGTTGGTCTTGCCGAAAATAATCGCGCCGGCCGCCCTAAGCCGCTCCACGATGACGGCGCTCCGCGTCGGGACAAAGCGCGCCATGGCGGGATCGCCGTAGGTTGTCGGCCATCCGGCGACGTTGTTCGTCTCCTTCACGGTCATCGGCAACCCGTGCAGAGGTCCGCAGCTTTCGCCGCGGGCCATCGCCGCATCGGCCTGGTCCGCGCGTTCGCGCGCCGCGGGAAGATCGGTGAAGACGATCGCGTTGATCTCGGGATTGAGGCGGTCGACGCGCGCGAGGGTAAATTCGAGCAGAGCGCGGGCTGTGAATTCACGGGCTTCCAGACGTCGTACCAGCTCGGAGGCCGAGGCGAAGGCGAGTGCGTCCGGCAGCTCGATATCCAGGCTCACGCGCGTTCTCCCTTTGCCGATTGACCGGTCGTCTGTTCCCAGAACACGATGCGCCGCTGGGCGAGGCGGACGAGCGCACTACCGACTATGCCGAACCCTGCCAGCATCAGAACACCCGCGAACATCGTGGGCACGTTCATGTTCACAGTCGCCGAGCCGATCAGATAACCGACGCCCTTCTCGGCGGCGACGAACTCGCCGACGATCGCCCCGATGAGCGCCAGTACGATCCCGATCTCGAGGCCCGCGAAGATCGCACCGGCGGCCGCCGGAAGCTTGACGTGCAGGAAGATCCACCAGCGCGGCCGAGAGAATGACCGGGCCATATCGATCAGTTCAGGGTCGGTTCGACGAATGCCCGCGATCGTGTTCACGAGGAGCGGGAAGAAACAGATCAGGGCGACGAGTACGACTTTGGAGGCGAGACCGAAGCCGAACCAGACGAGGATCAATGGCGCGAGCGCGACCTTCGGCATCGCCTGGATCGCCACGATGTAGGGAAAGACGAAGCGTTCGAAAGTCCGACTTTCGGCGACGAGAATGCCGGCAGCCACTGCCGCAATCGATCCGATGCCGTAGCCGAGGAGCGTCGAGGTCAGGGTAAACTGGATGTGCGGCCCATACTCGCCACTGGCGAGCCCTGCCCAAAAGGCCCTGCCGACCGAGAGCGGATCCGGCAGGAGATAGCTTGGAAGCCCTCCCGATCCGGTCGCGTAAGCCCAGACCGCCAGCACCAGCACCAGTGTGATCAGAGGCGGGACGACGCTGCGCAGGATCGTCATGCCGCGAGGGTTCCCTGTCGAGCAGCCGTGTCGAAGAGCCGGCGAAGCTCGAGCGCGAGCGCGCCGAAGTGCGGCTCGCTGATCGTCTCGAGGGTGCGTGGACGCGGGAGAGGGATCGGCATGTCGGCGAGGATACGGCCCGGCCGCCCCGCGAGCACGACGACCCGGTCGGCTAGGAACAGCGCCTCGGGGATAGAGTGAGTGACGAAGAGCGCCGTCCGGCGCTCCTCCATCCAGAGCCGCTGCAGTTCCAGGGAGAGATGCTCTCGGGTCATCGCGTCGAGGGCCGAGAAAGGCTCGTCGAGCAGCAGCAGGCGCGGATCGTGCAGAAGCATCCGCGCCAGGCCGACCCGCTGGGCCATGCCACCGGAGAGCTGACCTGGATAGAGGCCCGCGCTATCGGAGAGGCCGACGGTCGCCAGCAAGGCGTCGGCGCGCGCGGCTTCACGGGCGGTCGCCGCGCGGGCGAAACCGGCCGGTAGCAGGACGTTGTCCCGCACTGTCCGCCAGGGCAGCAGCATCGGCTTCTGAAACACCGTCCCGACGTCGCGGCGCGGACCGGTTACCGGCGTATCGTCGATTTGGATGGTCCCACCTTGGGGGCTGACGAGGCCGGACAGAAGTTTCAGCACCGTCGACTTGCCGCCGCCCGATGGCCCGAGAATGGCGACGAATGCGCCGTGCTGCACCGCGAGCGACAGGTCCTGCAAGATCGGCGCTCCGGTCGATCCGCCATAGGCGAACCGGACGGTGTCGATGCGCACGTGCTCGGAAGCCGGCAAAGCCGTCATCGAAGTGCCCGCGCCTTCGCCTCAAGGGCAGCCCGGTCGAACTGAGCGAAGCCAGGCACGAGTGCGTTCGAGAAATAGGCGTCCAGGGGCAGGTCGGCCGTCGCGAACTCGCCGTATCGATGCATTTCGCGGACATACGCGCCGATGCGCGTGAGATCGAAAGCACCGGGCACGCGTGTCGCCCCGGCCTCGTCGCGCATGATCGGCTCGATCCACCGCCGAAGCAGGCGTGCACTCGCTTCCAATGCCTTCTCGCGCTCCGCCTGAGGCGCCATGGACGGGCTTCGACGCCAGAACGCTTCGATGCACGCCTTCGGATTGACGTCACAGACGATCAGGGCCTTCGTCCAAGCCCGACCGAAGCGCTCGAGAAGCCCCGGATCCTGCTCGAGCGTCGACCGGTGAGCGAGGAAGCCGTTGACCACCATGCTTCGGAAGACCGGTGGGTAGCTTAAACGGCGCGCCTGAATGCCCTGATCTTCCATGATGTCGATCCAGGTGCTGTTGAAGTTGAGCGCCTGGACCCGATCCTCCCGAAGGGCGTGAAAGCCCGCGCCCAGCACCCCGGCGGCGACGATGCTGACATCCCGCCCGGGCTCCAGGCCGACCGAGCGCATCAAGGCGCGTGTCTGTGGGATCGTGCCCCAGGTCAGCGCGCCAACGCCGATCCGTTTGCCTTTCAAGTCGGCCAGGCTCCGAATGTCGGAGTCTGCCCGCACGGCAAGTTCAAGCGTGTTGCGCGGCCCTGCATTGTAGAAGTAAGCGACGGGGAGCGGCGGCTCTGCTGGCTTATGCGAGGCGAGCAGCGTTTCGGGCAGTGGCAACGCTATGGTGATGGTTTTTTGCAGCAATTGCGGCAATAGTGCACCGGCACCAGGAAGGACGACGTACTCGACCTGCAGATTTTCCTGTTTGAAAAATCCGAGTTCTTCGGCGATTGCCTGAACGCCGCCGTCGGTCACCGTCGATGGGATAGCCAGGCCGATCTTTAGGCGATCTTGAGCATGAACGTCTTTTGGAAAGCAGAGGCCGAGTGTGACGATCGTCGCGACCAGGCTGAGAAGCGGACATATACCGGAAAACATCCGAAACTGCGGTTTCACGAGCACAATACCTAGCGTGACCATAAATCCTGTTCGGTATATACGAAATACAATTCGCTCGAAGGAGAAATAATTTCCGATATGGCCCGTTTTAACGGCATATCCGTCTATTTTTTGAACGATCGACGCCAGCCGGTCTGGCAATATGCGTCTCGGGAAACAAGTCGCTCGGCGGTTGGCTAAGACCGATCGGCAGCTCGCCGCATCATGCGGAGAGCGAGGCACCCTCGGCCGCGTAGCGACTCGCAGGCCTTCGGAGGCCGAGGTGATCGCGCAGCGTCGCGCCCGCGTAGTCGCGTCGGAACAGGCCGCGCCGCTGGAGGATCGGAACGATCGCGTCTACGAAGGTCTCCAGCCCGTCCGGTAGTACGTCCGGCATCAGGTTGAAGCCGTCGGCCGCGCCAGCCCGGAACCAGGCCTCGATGTCGTCGGCGATCGCCTCCGGCGTCCCCACGACGATGCGGTGGCCAACGCCGCCACCCAATGCCCGCAGCAGCTGACGCACGGTCAGGCCATCCCGCCGGGCAAGCGCCACGGTGCCGAGGAACATCGTGTGGTTGGCATCCGGCGGGAGCGGCAGCGGGTCCGGAAGCGGTCGGTCGAGGTCCAGCAGCGCGGGATCAATCCGCAGCGTCCCGGCGAGTCGCGCGAGGCTGTACTCGACCGGCACCAGGTCCCAGAGCGCGTCCTGGCGTCGGCGCGCCTCAGCCTCAGTGGAGCCGATCACCGTGGCGAGGCCGGGCAGGATGACCAGCGCGTCCGGTCCGCGCCCGTAGCGCGCCGCGCGGGCGCGCAGGTCCCGGGCGTAGGCCGCACCGTCATCAATGGTCTGGGCCAGGGAGAACACCGCGTCGGCAGTGGCGGCGGCGAGCTCGCGCCCGTCCTCCGAGCCGCCCGCCTGGAAGGTCACCGGGCGGCCCTGCGGGCTGCGCGGCACGGTCAGCGGTCCCTCGACCGCGTAGTGGGCGCCGCGGTGTCGGACGGCGTGGACCTTCCCGATGTCGACGAACCGCCCGCCCGCCTTGTCGCCGACGAACGCGTCGTCCTCCCAACTGTCCCACAGGGCGTGAACCAGCTCGGTGAATTCCCGCGCCCGGGCGTAGCGGGCGCCGTGCTCCGAGGCCCCGGTGAAGCCGAAATTGCGGCCCGCCGCGGCGTCGGCGGTGGTCACCACGTTCCAGCCGGCACGGCCGCGGCTGACGAGATCGAGGCTCGCGAAGCGGCGGGCGAGGTTGTAGGGCTCGTTGTAGGTCGTCGAGGCGGTCGCCACGAGGCCGACATGACTGGTCGCTGCCGCGACGCTCGCCAGCACCACCGTGGGTTCGAGGGCGTTGAACGGCCGGTAGTCGATCCGGTCGTTGATCGCCGGCGTGTCGGCCAGGAAGATCGCGTCGAGCTTGCCCCGCTCCGCGACGCGGGCGACGCGAACGAAGTGGTCGATGTCGACGAAGGCGTCCGGCCGGCTGTCCGGCAGCCGCCACGCGGACGGGTAGACGCCCGAATGCAGCAGGTTGACGTTGAGATGCAGCGTGCGTGCGCTCATCGAAGTCTCCGGATCAGCGGACGCGCGGCAGGACCTGCTCGGCGAAGCGGCGCATCTCCGCCTCGAACGGCTGGAACTGCAGCATGAACAGGTCGATGCCGGCCGCGTGGAACGCCCGGATCCGCTCCGCCACGGTGGCGTAGCTGCCCACCAGCCCGGCGGCCGTGCCGCCGTTGGTGCCGACATGCCGGCTGGCGGCGGCGTCGGTCTTGGCGAACATCACGCTGGCCTGGTCGGTGCGGGCGCGGGTGTCGGCGCGAAGGTCCGCGTCGCGCTGCGCCAGGGCGAGGAGCCGCGCGTGCTCTGCCTCTGCCTCCGCGTCGGTCGCCCGGGCGATCACGAAGGCCGAGAGGCCGTAGCGCAGCGGGCCGTTGGAGGCGGGCCGGCGGGCGACGTCGGCGATCAGGGCGGCGACTTCGGGCAACGGCTGGCCGTTGATGAACCAGACATCCGCGTGGTCGGCGGCCAGCGCCCGGGCGGGCTCGGACTCGCCGCCGAGATAGATGGTCGGTCGCTTCCGGAACGTGCCGGCGGGGCGGAGCTGGTAATCCTCGACCCGGAAATGCGCGCCCACGCCGGTGACGCGCTCGCCGCGCATCAGCCGATCCACGATGCTGATCCACTCGCGGCCGTAGGCGTAGCGGTCGTCGTGCGCGGGGAACGGCAGGCCGGCCCGCTCGAACTCGGCCCGGTTCCACGCGTTCACGAGGTTCAGCGCGAAGCGGCCGCCGCTGATGTGCTCGATCTGGAGCGCCATCTTGGCGAGCACGACCGGGTGGTAGAGACCGGGCTTGATCGCCGCGATGATCTCGATGCGCCGGGTGAGCGCCGCGAGCGCGGCCGCTCCCGTCCATGCCTCGAGCTGGTCGCGTTCCCCGTCGTAGGGGTTCATCGTGTGCTGGGCGACCAGCACGGAGTCAAAGCCCAGGGCCTCGGCCTCCAGGACCAGGGCGCGATTGCGGTCCCAGCTGGCGTCGTCCGGCTCGTCGGGGTCGTGATGGGATGCCCTGGAGCCGTGCACGGCCGCCCAGATGCCGAAGCGGGGCGTGTCGGTCGTTCCGACCATGGCCTCAGCCCCGGCCTACGGGGGCCTGCCAGATCGGCACGTCGGTGGCGTCGATCCGGCGGGGAATGAGCTTGGCCTCGTAGAATACGTCGGCGATGGCCTGCTGCTCGCCGAGCTGTGCGCGCTCCACGGGCTCGACCGCGTAGGTGCGGCGGCTGTTGGCGGCGGCCACGACTGCGGGCGGCAGGTCGCCCCAGATCGGAGCGAGGAGCGCCACCGCCTCCTGCGGGTTCGCCCGCATCCAGGCGCCGGCCTCGACCAGCGCCCCGTAGACGGTGGCTACGACATCCGGCTGCGCGGCGACGAAGCTGTCGTTGACGAGGTAGTACCGGTGGTAGCTGGTCAGGCCGGTGGCGTCCGCGATGACCCGCACCGGACGCTTGGCCTGTGCGAAGGCGAGGAACGGGTCCCAGATCGACCACGCGTCGAGGCTGCCCTGCTCGAAGGCTGCCGCACCCTCCGGCGCCTGGAGATAGGCCGGCTTGATGTCGGCGAAGCTCAGGCCCGCCTGCTTCAGGGCGGCGGCGAGCACGTAGTGGCTGCCCGAGCCCCGCGAGACGCCGACCGTGCGGCCCTTCAGGTCCGCGATCGTGCGGATCGGCGAGTCCGCCGGCACGATGATCGCCTCGGCGGCGGGCGCGCCGCGCTCGCGGGCGTAGAAGGTCAGCGGTGCCTTGGCGGACTGGGTGAAGATCGGGACGGCGTCAGCGACGTCGGCGTGGATGTCGACGGCGCCTGCCGACATGGGCTCGATCACGCTGGTGAACAGGTGCCAGCTCGGCGTGAACCCCAGGGGCGCCAAGCGCTCGGCGAGCGTCCCCTTCACCTTCAGCACGGTGAACAGCACGGACGAGCGCTGCATGCTGATCTTCAGCTCGCGAGGCGCCGCGCGCACAGCCGGGGCACCTAGCGCCAAGGCAGCCGCCCCGCCGAGCCCGCCGCGCAGAAGCGTGCGGCGGGAGGGGCCGAACCGGCCCGTTGTGTCGTCGGTCATCAAACGCTCGCGAAGCGGAAGAAGAAGCAGGGCCTGGTAGCCACGAAGCGGATCTATTGAATGCCGACAGGATACACCGGGTCAATGAAACGTGTTTTCGATTTGTGGCGCGCATGGGAGATTTCCGCTCTGCAAAACCGTTTGGGGAAGAAATATTTCTTTTCGTCTCTGCGGCCATGGCAAAATCCTAAAAGGATTTGCGGGTTTTTTGGAGGAGAATGTACTTTTGTCAATTTCCGTCATCAAGAAATAAAACTTCTCGTGTTAGGCGGCTGAAGATGCGTTAATCCCAAAATTAGTGTCAAATGAAAAATCAGGCTTGAGATAGCGGAACGCCTCGCCGATTCCTCTGGCAAACGCCCGCGGGGCGGTGTCGGGATTCGGAAAGTCGAAGCCATGTCGCAAACGGATGCGGGCTGGGGTGCGGGGCCAAGCGCGCGCTACGAAGCCCTGGCGGACAAATTCCGCCCTGTTTTTTCCGAGATCCGCGCCACCGCCGTCGAGCGGGATCGCACCCGCGGACTGCCACACGCCGAGATCGGCTGGCTGCGGGAAGCGAACTTCACCACCCTGCGGCTGGCCCCCGAGGAAGGCGGCCACGGCGCCAGTCTGCCCGAACTCTTCGCTCTGCTCATTGAACTGTCGGCCGCGGATTCGAACGTCACCAATGCGCTGCGGGCACATTTCGGTTTCACTGAAGACGCGCTGTGCTCCTCCACGCCAGAATGGCGCGCAGCCTGGATAAAGCGGATCGGCGCGGGCGAGACGATCGGCAGTGGTGTCTCGGAAACAGGTCCGGCCAAGGTCGGCGCGTTCGACACGAAGGTGCGGCGGCGCGACGGCAGTCTCGTGGTCGAGGGGCGGAAGTTCTACACCACCGGCTCGCTCTTCGCGGACTACATCCACCTTTCGGCCGAGGATGAGGCCGGCGGGGCGGTGACGGCCGCCGTGCCGGTGCGCGCCCCGGGCGTCACTATCGTGGACGATTGGGACGGGTTCGGGCAGGCGCTCACCGCCAGCGGCACCGCGACCTTCGAGGGGGTGGCGCTCGATCCCGCGCTGATCAAGCCTGACCCAGCCCGCTTCCCCTACGCGATGGCGTTCTTCCAACTGGTGCATCTGGCGACGCTTGCAGGCATCGGCCGGGCGGCAGCGGACGACGTGGCGCGGCTTGTGGCAGAGCGGACCCGCGTCTACAGCCACGGTAATGCCGGGCGTACCGCCGACGATCCGCAGATCCAGGCGGTGGTGGGCCGTGTCCGCGCGAACGCCTATGCGGCGGGCGCCGTCGTGCTCAAGGCCGCCGAGGCGATCCAGAGGGTGTACGACGCGCACCGGGCCAGATCGCCGGACGCAGAGCGCGAGGTGACGCTGGCCGATGTCGAGGTCAACCAGGCGGTGGGCGTGGTGACCGATCTGATTCTGACCGCGACGACGAGCCTGTTCGACGCCCTGGGCGCCTCGGCGGTGAAGGTGGGCGCCGGCCTCGACCGGTACTGGCGCAACGCCCGTACCATCGCCTCCCACAATCCACGGATCTACCGCGACCGCACGGTCGGCGCCTTCGCGATCTCCGGCGAGGCGCCGCCGCGGCAGTACCGCGTCGGATCGGCGTGAGGTGGCGGGCATGGCACGTCGCGACCACATGCGCCTGGGCGCCTTCCTGTATCCCGGCGGCCACCACGTCGCCGCGTGGCGGCATCCGTCCTCCGAAGCCGATGCTGGGATCAACGCCGCCCATTACCGGCGCCTTGCCCGCACGGCCGAGGCGGCGAAGTTCGACCTGATCTTCCTCGCGGACGGCGTCAGCATCCGGGGCGACGATCTCGACGCCCTGAGCCGGACAGCGATCCGCTATGTCGGCCAGTTCGAGCCGCTGACCCTGCTATCGCACCTCTCGGCGGTGACCGAGCGCATCGGTCTCGTAGCCACCGCCTCGACCACCTACAACGAACCGTTCCACGTCGCCCGCAAATTTGCCTCTCTCGACCATCTGAGCGGCGGCCGGGCGGGCTGGAACCTCGTCACCTCAGCTGATCCGCGGGAAGCCTGGAACTTCAGCCGGGAGAGCCACCTCGCCCATGCCAACCGCTACGCCCGGGCCGAAGAGTTCGTCGACGTTGTGCGCGGCCTGTGGGATTCATACGAGGACGACGCTTTTGTCCGCGACCGCGAGGCTGGGCGTTTCTTCGATCCGGACAAGCTGCATCTGCTGGCCCACGAGGGCGTGCATTTCTCGGTCCGTGGCCCCCTCAACGTTCCCCGCCCGCCGCAGGGGCATCCGGTGGTCGTGCAGGCGGGCTCGTCCGAGGCCGGCAAGGCGCTCGCCGCGCGCACCGCCGAGGTGATCTTCACCGCGCAGCAGACCCTGGAGGATGCGGTCGCCTTCTACGCCGACGTAAAGGGCCGAATGGCCGATCAGGGCCGCGATCCGGACCACCTCAAAATCATGCCGGGCGCCTTCCCGGTGGTCGGTCGGACCGAGGCGGAGGCGCAGGACAAGTTCGCCTCGCTGCAGGATCTGATCCACCCGGTGGTCGGCCGCTCACTCCTGGAGCAGCTCACCGGCGCCGACCTGTCGGCCTACCCGGACGACGCCCCCGTTCCGGAAATGCCCGAGACCAACGGCGGCAAGAGCCGCCAGGACCTCTTCTTGCGCCTCGCCCGGCGGGAGGGCCTGACGATTCGTGAACTCTACCTTCGCGCAGCCAGCGCCCGGGGACACTGGACGATCGTCGGTACGCCGGTCCAGGTCGCCGACGCTCTTCAGGAGCGCTTCGAGGCCCATGGCGCAGACGGCTTCAACATCATGCCGCCGACCCTGCCCGGCGGGCTCGACGATTTCGTCTCCCTCGTGCTCCCAGAATTGCGGCGCCGAGGCCTGTTTCGGAATGAGTACGAGGGAGCGACGCTGCGCGAGCATCTTGGCCTCCCGCGTCCCGCCGACCGGTTCTACGCGCGGCACGATGCGTCCGTGCGGGGCGCGGCATGACTATGATCAGGCTGGAGACACGTTCGATTTCGGATCAACTAGCCATGACCGACGACAACACGACCATACCGGCACGACGGCGCTTCCTTCGACGTGGGGTCGCCGCCGCCGTCGGGATGGTGGCAGGACACGGTGCCCGGGCAGAGGAAGCGAGCCCGCCCGGTATACCAGAGAGCATGAAGGCCCCCGGCGCCGATGTCGGCAGCCAGACCTACGGCCAGCCCTCGCGCTTCGAGGAGGGCGTCATCCGCAACGTCCCGAAGGGTCTGAAGCAGTACATCTCGGCGTCGAGCCGCACGCCGCTGCAGGATCTCGACGGCATCCTGACGCCCAACGGCCTGTTCTACGAGCGCCACCACGGCGGCATCCCGAACATCGATCCAGCCCAGCACCGGCTGATGATCCACGGACTCGTCGAGACGCCGCTCATCCTGACGATGGACGACATCCGCCGCTTCCCGTCGGAGTCGCACATCTACTTTCTCGAATGCTCGGGCAACCCGGGCTTCGAGGCGATCAAGGGCAAGACGGCGTCGGACCTCGTCGGCCTCGTCAGCTGCGCCGAATGGACCGGCGTGCGCCTCGCGACGGTCCTGGCGGAGGCCGGG
>NZ_FNWP01000046.1:0-22645 GCF_900108435.1 Methylobacterium sp. 275MFSha3.1
CCGCCGGCGGCCCAGCCGGTGCGGAAGCTGTCGCGGAAGCGGTTGCCGGAGAAGTTCTGGTCGTCCTGGCCCGAGCCGTAGGCGAAGCCGCCGGTGCCGTACACGAGGGTGCGGTCGAAGGCGTAGCCGAGGCGGCCGCGCACGGTGCCGAAGTAGTCCAGGCCGTTGCCGCTCGTGGCGACGAAGGCCGGCGGGTTGGAGAAGGCGACGCCGGGGAAGCCGAGGAAGCTGTAGTTCTGGGTGGCGTTGGCGCGGCGGGCGAAGTCGACGTACTGGGCGTCGGCCTCGAAGCCGATCACGACGCCGGAGCCCGGGGTGAACTGGTAGTTGTAGCCGATCTGGGCGCCGCCCGAGAAGCCGTTGTTGTTGTTGCGGTTGTTGACGCTGACGACGCCGGCGGTGCCGGGGGAGTTGATCAGCGAGCCGCCGGGCAGGGCGTAGCTGGTGGTGTTGCGGCTGTTGGCGTCGAAGCCGTAGCCGGCGTTCACACCGAAGTAGAAGCCGGTCCAGGTGAACACCGGCACCGGCGTGAACACCGGCGGCGGCGCGGCGCGGCGCGGAAGGTCGGCGGCGGACGCCGCGGCGGTCAGCGCAGTGAAGGCAGTCAGGGAGGCGAGGAGCTTGGTCATGAGGGCGATCCGGGTTTCGATCTGGTGATAAGACTACCAAGCTCTGAGCGGAATAGCTGTAGTTTTACGGACACACAGGCTCACTGCGTTGGAGAAAACATAGTAAATGGCGGATTAACTCCGGATAGATTTGTTAAATACTGATGAAGTTCTGGCGGTGTGCTCGGGGCCTGCGCCCGAGGCGCGTGCATCGGTCCGCGGCGAGGCCGCGCGGGCGGCCAGCCGGCGACGCGCCGACATTTCCGAGTGCGGCGCTGACGGCCGCCCGAGCGGGAAGGGTTTGTTATCCCTGCGGGTGCGCCGCGGACGACCCGGGCGCCGCCCGCGCTGGATCCGTCCGGCGATTACATGGGATCGACAGCCAGCGCTTCGGCGCCGGCGGGTGGCGCCGAGCCGGCGGACGGCGCGCGGGGACCTGTCCGGTGGTCCCCGCCGTCCGCGGCCGCGCTAACCCGTCCGGTCGCGCCGGGTGATGTGCTTGACCAGCTCGGCCAGCTTCTCCTCAGCCTTCTTCAGCGCCACGCGCGAACTGTGCCCGGGCGGCGTTCCGTCGGCAGCCTCGCGAAGCTTCGCGATGGTGTCCTGGGTATCCTCTACCTCGGTATCGAGCGCGGCACGCTCACCGGATCTATCGATGGCCATATCGATCCTCCAGGTGTTCTGCCCCTGGCGGCCGCCAGGGCGCCACGCCCTGAGGTAAGGCGGTATCCCGACCGTGGCGAGCTTCGCGGGCCTCGCCGGAATCCGTTTCCGGCGCGGATCCGGGTTCGGCGACCCCGTCGCCGCCTGTGCGCCACGGCACGCCGCAGCGTGATCCCGGCACCCGCGGACGGCGTTCTACCGTCACACATACCGGAGACCGCGGCCATGCTGATCCTCAATCCCCTCACCGGCCAGACGGTCGACGTGCGCGTGCCCCGCCCGCAACCTGGGAAGGCGTAAGGGACGGCGTGAGTCCGCCCCCGCGCGGGCTCTCGCCGATGCGCCCCGGGGCCCGAGTGCGCCCTCCCCGGTCGCGCCCGCCCGCAGGTTCGGCACGCCGGGTGCCGCGAGCGCTCACAGGGAACGCGGCGGCCGGCGCGCCAAGCGCTCGGCCTCCGCCTGCCAGGCGTCGCGCTCGACCTGAAGCGCCTCGATGCGGGCGTGGAGATGGCCGGCGTCGATGGCGGTCTCCATCAGCATGTCCTGCGCGGTGGCGAGCTGCTGGCGCAACTCCGCATTCTCGGTCGCGAGCGCGAGGAGCAGGGCCGCCACGTCATCGCTCATCCGGGCCCCTGCGCCGCCACCGAGCCGGCGCGTTTAGCCCCGGCACGACCGGGCGACAACTGCAACGCGGGCACCCAGGACCGATCGCCGCCCCGGGCCGCGCGCGTCAGGCGGCCTCGTCGGACAGGAGGCGCCCGACGTAGTGGCGCCCGACCGACTCGATGACGGGCGCGAACAGGCTGGCCATCCAGGGCACCAGCGCCTCGACCTTCAGGGCGTCATCCGCCACCTGGGTGGCGACGCGCGCCGACTGCCCATATCCGCTGCCCGAGAAGGAGCGGCGATTACCCAGCCAGTCCTCGGCCTCGACGCGGATCTTCTCAGCCTCCAGGCGGCGGAAAGCCCAGTCCATGTGCAGGTCGATGCGGCGGCGAACCTCGGCTGTCCCGAGGTCGTGCGGGACGGTGATCGTCAGGCGCTTCGGCATCGGAATCTCCTCGCGAGCGGGCCCCGTGAGGTGCAGCCGGAAGGTTAACGCCCGGTGATCGGTGCCACTCGATCGACGCGCCGGGCGAACCGCCGGCGGTCAGTACCGGACCGTGCGGACCCCGCCGGCCCCGCCGCTCACGACGCTCCGGATGACCTCCTTGGTCGACGGGCTGATCCCACCGTCACCGCGCAGCCGGCGCCCGTCCGCCCGGTCGAGGCGCGCGACGTCGTCGGAGCATCGCTCCAGGGAGCGGCGGACCTTGGACGACAGCGGCCCGCCGCGTTCCGCCGGGGCGCCGGCCATCTCGAACCGCAGGCAGGACGCCAGATAGCCTTTCAGGTCGTCGAAGGCGGCGGCCTGGGCCCCCGACGTCAGGACGATGAAGATCAGGGCGGATCGGGCGAGCATCACGCGCTCCAGGGAAAGCGGTCCGCGCGGACAACGCGCGAGCGAGGCGTTGGTCCCGGAGGCCGCGCCCTCGCGGCCGCCGCACTCAGCCGCTGCGGCGGGGCGCCTGGGCCGCGTCGCGCCGCTGGTCCTGGGTTCCCCGACACTGCACGTATTCCGGCGTTCCCGGCTCGGCGCCGTAGCCCCGGCAGATCGCGTCGTCCTTCGCGGCGACGTCCGCCTCGCTCATGAAGAGCTCGCCGCGGCCGGGCCGGTTCGCCGCGTTGCAGGCCGTCAGGGCCGTGGCCGCGATCGCCAGAACGATGATGTGCTTCATGGGACTCCTCGCCGCCGTTCAGCACCACAGCGGCGGGATGCTGTCGATGACGCTGTCGACGACCCAGCCGCGGCGTCCACAAGCCGGCGGTCGACATGGTTATCCAAGGATGGCCGGACCTTCGGCGCAGCGCCGCGGTCCCGGCCGTCCACCGCACGGGGTGGGGCCGGCCCGGATGCAAGCGTAACGCCGCCGTGACCGGCGGTCCCTGCGGGGCCGGCATGTCGTGTCACCGGTGCACCGGCGGCGCAACGCCGGCTAAGCATCTGCCTCTGCATCCTCCCAAGGCAGACCCACCTTCGGCCCCGCCGGCAGCGCCGCGCGGGGCCTTTTCGTGCGCCGATCCGGCGGGTTGGCGCTCCGCTCGCGGGCGAGACCCTGCGCACCGGGCGCGGCCGGGCACGACGATCGGCGGCGCACGACGACGACGGGTATCGGAAACCGGCGTCCGCGCTCCCGCGTTCGGGCACGGAGGCCCGTGCGTGAGGCACAGTCAGGGCCGAGATGCCAAGGAGCACATGATGCGTCATGCCCTCTTCGCCATCTTCGCGCTGGTCGCGGCGTCGCCCGGTCCGGCGCAGACCAGCACCGGTCCCGCACCGATCCTGCAACCCGGACCAGCGCAGCCGGTGACGCCGGGCACCCCGGCCGGAACCGTCTTCGTTCCCGGCGGCAGCCAGAATAGCGGTCCGGGCAGCACCGCCGTCGTCGCGCCCACCGGGACGGGGGTGACGACCATCACGACGGATTCGGCCGCCGGCGGGAATGCCGGCCAGCCGGAGCGCGGCGTACCCCAGGTCGGCAAGGGGAGCGGGGATGGCAGCGGCGGCAGCTGATCGCCGGACCCCGTCTTGAGGATCCGTCCCGCCCCGTGCCGGATTGGGGCGGGACTGGTGGACCATCCCACCGCCGGCATCCCGACGCGGCGGGCGGCGGCGCGCGGGCATGGGACCATCGCACCGTTGACCCGCGGCCCGGGACCGCCCGTCGCCGGGAGGGATGATCCTGCGCGGCGTTCAATGCAGATGCCGAGCAAGTCTGTTGCGGGCCATCGAATTTTGAGCGCTGTGTCTAACTCAGCTTATGCAGTCAATCTTAGATAATGATCGGCCGCCAAGTAATTGGTATCAACGTACCGGTAAAATTTATTTCCGACTCACCGATGCGGTGTTCGTATTCTCACGTTATAAAGATACTGTAGATTTAAATCGACGCCGCCGCGCGTCCGTCGGAGATTGATTTGGCGGATCCTGAATTCGAGGGTGGAAAATTCGGGCCGAACGGCAAGAGATCGATGCTCCGGCAGATCGCGCACGCCCTCGGAGTGCCCGAAGACGCTTTCCTCGACGAATCCGAGGCGCTCGCCACGATCGACATGACGGGGGATTTGCTGCGCGTCTGGCACGCGCTCACCCTGTCGGACCGCCGCTTGCTGCTGCAGATGGCGCGCGGGATGATCTCCCGCGGCTAGAACGGCCACGGCTCCTCCTGCGGCCCCGGCGCCGTCCGCTCGCCCGGCGCCACGAGGTCCACGATCTCGTCGAGCGGCTGCGTCACCCGGATCGTTCGTCCCGCCGCGGTGATGAACGTCTCGTTGCGCATCAGGTCCGTGTCGCTCAGCGCCTGGACGCTCGTCACGCGCAGCAGGTGCCGGCAGCCGTCGCCGTCCTGCACCTGGAGGAAGTTCCCGACCCGCCGAACCGCCGACATGGCGCTCTCCTGCCCCGCTGGTGATCCGTGGCCTAGGCGCCGTGCAGGCTCTCGGCGAAGTCGTCGGGGATCTCGCCCCACTGGCCGAGGATCGTGACGCCCTCCAGCTCGCCGGTCTCGTCGTCGGCCACCACCTTCAGCGCCGCCGCGCCCGGCATCCGCCTGGCCATGTTCTCGGCCTTCTTCACCGCCCCGCTCTCGGTCTGCGCAGGCTCCTGCCGGGCCGGCCGCAGCCGCTTCCGGTGCAGCTCGAAGGGCTGCACCACGAATGCCGTCCTCATCGCCATCGTCGTCCTGCACCCCGGTTCGTCACAGGTTCTCCACAGACCGCACGGGCCGCCCAAGGGCGCCACGACAGGGGTTTTCGAGCCGTATCCACACGCGTCCAAGGGGCCGGAAGAAAAATCTCGCCCGCAGATTGTGCCCGGCCCGCCCGCATGACCTGTTCCACTTTCGTTCTAGCATGGCGAGGCCGCGGGTGCACCTCTCCCGCATCGACGCGCGGCGGATCTCGAGCGCCGATGCCGCCAGCGAGCCGGCGCCGCACCGGCCTCCTCGCGCCTGCCCGACGGGCTTTGGGCATGCCGGCCGGGTCATGCCACCGGGTCATACCAAGGTATGGCGTCGCCCCGCATCCGTATAAATGTAAGCCTCCGTCACGATCGCTACACTTTCCGTCATTCAGCAGCACAGACGGAGAGTTGTCATGACGGAACGTGCCAAGGGAACTGCTCTGATCACCGGCGCTTCGGGTGGGATTGGCGCGATCTATGCCGAACAGCTCGCCGCGCGCGGCCACGATCTCATCCTGACCGCCCGGAACGCGGATCGCCTGGAGGCGGTCGCCGAGACGGTGCGCCGGGCCTCGGGCCGCACCGTCGAGGCGCTCGCGGCGGACGTCAATGACCGTGCCGGTCTCCGGCGCGTCGAGGACCGGCTGCGGAGCGACCCGGGATCACCCTCCTGGTCAACAACGCCGGCTTCGGCTCGGCGGCCCCGCTGCTCCAGGCGGATCCGGACGAGATGGAGCGCATGATCGGCGTGAACGTCACGGCCGTGACGCGCCTCGCCTACGCGGCGGCGCCGGCCTTCGTCGCGCGGGGGCACGGGGCGATCGTCAACGTCGCCTCGACCGTCGCCCTCAATCCCGAACTGCTCAATGGCGTCTACGGGGCGAGCAAGGCCTACGTTCTCGCCTTCACGCAGGCGCTGCAGCACGAACTCGCCCCCAGGGGTGTCCGGATCCAGGCGGTCCTGCCCGGCGCGACGGCCACCGAGTTCTGGACCGTGGCCGGCGTCGGCAGCCACCTGAACCTCCCGGCCAGCATCGTCATGACGCCGTCCGACCTAGTCGCGGCCGCGCTCGCGGGGTTCGATGCCGGCGAGGTCGTCACGATCCCGCCCCTGGAGAACGGTGCCGCCTGGTCCGCGCTGGACGCCGCGCGCCTCGAACTCGCCGCCCAGCTCGGCGCGGCAATGCCGGCGAGCCGGTACCGGACCGCGCGAGCCGACGCCGCTTGAGGCCCTCGGGGGGCGACCCGGCCGGGGCGCCCCTGCCCGCTTCCCGCGGCCGCCCGGTCAGGACCGGGCGAGCGGCAGGCACACCGAGAAGCGGGCGCCCGGCGCCCCGTCGCGGGGCCTCGCGTCGATCGAGCCGCCATGGGCCGCTACGATGGTCCGGCAGATCCGGAGACCGAGGCCGAGCCCCTCGGCCCGCGTCGTGAAGAAGCCGTCGAACAGCCGGTCGACGGTGCCGGGATCGAGGCCCGGCCCGTTATCGACGACGTCGACCGTGATCGACCCGTCCCGGCAGACGGTCTCGACCGCAATCTCGGGCCCGGGGGTCCGCGCCTGCCGATGGATCTGGATGGCGTTCATCAGCAGGTTGACGAAGACCTGCTGCAGCTGGATCCGGTCCGCGAGGACCTGGGCGGCCGCGTCCGCCGGGGCGACGGTGAGCCTGATCTCGGTGCGGTTCAGGTCGTGCGCCACGAACCGCGCGGCCTCGGCCAGGACCTCCGCCACGGAGACGGGCGCGCGGACGCTGTCCCGTTTCGCGGCCATGCGGCGGGTGCGATCGATGATGTCCCCGGCCCGCGTGACCTGATCGACGATGCGCTGGCATTGCCGCCGGAGCAGGTCGCGGTCGAGATCCGCGCGATCTAGCAGGCGCAGCATCGCCCCGGCGGTCATGCCGATCGACGACAGGGGCTGCCCGAGCTCGTGCGCGATCGACGCCGAGAGTTCGCCCAGCGTCGAGATCCGGGAGACGTGGGCGAGCTCGTCGCGCAGGACTTCCAGGGACATCTGCCGCTCGACGTGCTCGGTGATGTCCACGAAGGAGGCGAGCCACAGGCCGGAGGTGGCGCCGTCCGCCCGCGGGACGACGCAGAACAGCGTCTCGAAGCGCGATCCGTCGAGCCGGACGCTGTGCGCCTGCTGCTGGAACGAGGTCGCGCCCGCTGCGAAGGCCCGGGCGGAATTGACCTGGGCGGTGCAGAGCGGGTCGAAGAAGCGCTGCGTGCGCTGCCCGATCATGTCCGCGCGGCCGCCCGCGCCGAACATCCGCACCGCCGCTTCGTTGACGTCGAGGATGACCATCCCGTGACGCAGGCGGTCGGCCACGTCCGGATGCGCGTCGAGGTGAGCGGCGATGTCGGTGATTCCGGCCGCCCGCAGCGCGTCGAGGGTGGCGACCCGCTCGCGGGCATCGACGACGACGAAGCCGATCGTCGAGACCTTCATGCAGACGAGGTACCACGCGTCGTTCCAGTCGGCCTCGCTGGCCACGACGATCCGGTCGGCCGTCGGCGTCAGACCGTTGCTCATATCGGCGGTTCCCGGGGCCGGCCCCGATGCAGGCCCGCCGCGCTCCCGCTATACGGCATCCGAAAATCCCGCTTCCAGTCGGGACGCGGGACTTTCGGGGGCGGGCCCGGGGGCGTCGCCCTGGGTTATCGCCCGGGGTCATCGATCGGCGTTAGGTCCCCGAGAGGGTCTCCTTCGCCAGGGGCAGGCTGCGCAGGCGTCGGCCGGTCAGCGCCGCGACTGCGTTGACCACCGCCGGCGGCACGCCGGGCAGGCCGGGCTCGCCGATGCCGCCCATCGGCGCCCCGCTCTCGACGATCGCCACGTGCACCCGCGGCATCCGCTCCCGGTCGAGGATCGGGTAGGCGTCGAAGTTCCGCGCCTGCCGTTCCCCGTTCTCGTAGACGACCTGCTCCAGCAGCGTCGACGAGAGGCCGAGCGCCGCCGCGCTCTCGACCTGGCGCTTCACGATCGCCGGGTTGACCACGCGGCCTGGATCGATGGCGATCCAGAGATCGTGCACCCGGGCCTCGCCATTCTCGAGCGACACCTCGGCGATCGTCGCCGTCTCCGACCCGAACGGCGAGGCCATCGACACGCCCCGCGCTCGCCGCGTGCCGTCCTGGGCCCGGAACGGCCCGCGCCTCCAGCCGCCCGCGAGGTCGGCCACCGCCTGCAGCAGGGTGCGGTGGCGGGCGCTGTCCCTCAGGAGCGTCATCCGGAGGGCGAACGGGTCCTGGCCGCCGGCCTGCGCGATCTCGTCGAGGAAGCTCTCGTAGAAGTAATCGTTCATCGAGTGCCCGACCGAGCGCCAGAACGCGATCGTCACCGGGTGCGGCACCTTCACGTAGGTGAGCCGCCGGTTCGGGATCGCGTAGGGCTTCTGGTCAAGGCCCTCCACCACCGAGGAATCCACCGGCCCCTTGAACAGCGCGCCGAACCAGCGCCCGATCGGGCCCTCCCCCACCGCGGTGGTCTCCAGCGCCACTGGCATCCCGTCCGGACCGAGCGCCGCCCTGAACCGGGCGAAGCTCAGGGGGCGGACTGCGTCCATGCCGAACTCCTCCTCCCGCGACCACAGAACCCGCACCGGCTTGCCCGTCGCCTTGGCGAGCAGGATCGCCTGCGGGAACGGGCTCGCCGGCCCGTAGTGGAAGTGGCGCCCGAAGAAGCCGCCGAGCATCGGCGAGTGGATCCGGACCTGATCCGGCTGCAGCCCGGCGGTCTTGGCGGCGACCTGCTGGAACAGCTCCGGCATCTGGTTCGGCACCCAGAGATCGAGGCTGCCGTCGGGGGCGAAGCGGGCCACCGCCGAGGGCGGCTCGAGCTGCGCGTGGGCGAGGTAGGGGGCATCGTACGCCGCCTCCACCACCTTGGCCGCGTTCGCGAAGGCGGCCTCCGGGTCGCCCGCCTGCTCGGCCGGAACGCCGGGGCCGGCCGCGTCCCGGAGGGCAGTCAGCATCGCCGCCGAGGAGAAGCGCGCCGAGACGGTCGCGACGCCGTCGGGTGCTGGCCGGGTCCACGTCACCTGCAGCGCCTCCACGGCCCTGCGGGCCCGCCACCACGTGTCGGCCACCACCGCCACCGCGCCCGGCAGGCGCTCAACCGCCTGGACGCCCGGCATCGCGCGGACCTCCGCGGCGTTGGCGATCGCCTGCGGCTCGGTGCCGAGATTTGGCGCGTGCCGGATCGCGGCGTGGACCATGCCGTCGAGCCGGATGTCGATGCTGTAGACGGCCCGGCCGGTGGACTTGTCGCGTATGTCGAGGCGTGCCACCGGCTTTCCGATCCAGCGGAAGTCCTTCGGATCCTTCAAGGCCACGTCGTCGCGTGGCTGCAGCGCGAGCGCCGCGGCGGCGAGGGCGCCGTAGCCGAGGCTCCGGCCCGAGGCGGCGTGGATCACGCGGCCGTTCCCAGTAGTCAGGCTGGCCTGCGGCACGGCGAGTTCGGCGGCCGCCGCCCGCAGCAGCATCTCGCGGGCGGTGGCGCCGAGGCGGCGCATGGCCTCGAAGCTCGAGCGGGTGGAGAAGGATCCGCCGGTCATGCGCAGGCCGTTGACGACCGCGTAATCGGGACCGGGCGGGGCGCATTCCACCGCGAAGCGCGCCGGGTCGAGGTCGAGCTCCTCGCCGATCGTCTGGGCGAGGCCGGTGTTGATGCCCTGGCCACCCTCCACGAAGGGGCTGAGCAGGCGCACGCTTTCGTCGGGGCGGATCTCCAGGAAGGCTGTCACGCGGGTCCCGGGTTTCGGCGCGACGGCCGCCGGGCCTTCGGCGCGGGTCTGGGCGGCTGCCGGCGCGAGCCGGAGGCCGATTCCGAGGAACAGCGCGCCCGAGGCGGCCCCCAGGAAGCCGCGGCGGGAGAGGTTGCGGACCGGCTCGCGACGGTCGGCGCGGCGGAGGGGCGTGAGGTCGGTCATCGTGCGCCTCCTCAGGCCGCGGCCTGCCGCACGGCGGCGGCGATGGCATTGTAGGTTCCGCACCGGCACAGGTTGGTCATGGCGCCGGCGATGTCGGCCTCGGTCGGCTTCGGGGTCTGCTTGAGCAGGCTCGTGGCGGCCATGACCTGCCCGGACTGGCAGTAGCCGCACTGGGGCACCTCGATGCCGACCCAGGCGGCCACGACCCGGGCACCGACCGGGTCCTGCTCGACCGCCTCGATCGTCGTGATGGCTTGGTCGCCGACGCTCTCCAGGGGGATCTGGCAGGAGCGGGTCGCCGCGCCGTCGAGGAGCACCGTGCAGGCGCCGCACTGCCCGATGCCGCAGCCGTACTTCGTGCCGGTCAGTCCGAGGCTGTCGCGCAGGACGAACAGCAGCGGCGTGTCCGGTTCCGCGTCCACCGTGTAGCGACGCGCGTTGATCGTGAGCTGGATCATCGTTCGACCTCGTGAGATGGGGCGATGTGACGGGTCTCGGCACCCGGACAGGCCAGGCGACGTGTCTTCGCCGGCATTGGCTGCGGGCGCGTCCTGTATCGGCAGAGGTACAGCCGCCCCGGGCCGCGCGGAATCATACGAAGGTTAGGGGTCGTCACCCGAAACGGTGCCCATCGCGAGTCGGTCCTCAAGGTCAGGGCCGGCCGGAGACAGTCCATCGATCCGGACAGGACCATGAAAGCTTGTCATCGGCCTGCGCAGGCAGGGCGAATCCGGCCGGTCACGCCTCGGCGGCGAGGCCGGGCGCCGGGGCCCGGGTCGTCGGCGCGGCCGCCGCGCGCAGGACGGCGCGGGCGCTGTCGGCGAGGACGAGCCAGGCGCCGGCCATGAGGGTGACGTCCTTGAGGACGAGGCGTCCGGCGCCCGACAGGTAGGGGAAGCCGTGCTCGGCCTCGCCGAGCGCGGCGACCCAGGCCTCGGGGGTGGTGACGAGGAACGACAGGGTCACTACCGGGGTGAGGAAGGCCAGCACCGCCCCGGCGAGGCCGAGACGCCGCGACGCCAGGCCTGCGAGGACGAGCAGGCCGATCAGCAGCTCGACAGTGCCGAGCCCGCGGGAGAACGCGTAGGTGTGGTTGGCCGTCTGCCACGCGCGGGCGGCGAGGTTGAGCTCGCCCTCGTGGGTGAGATGCTGGGCGTACTGGTCGGGATGGGCGTAGAAGAACGCCATCACCGGGCTGTTGGCGACGAAGGGCGTGATGCTGTCGGCCTCGTAGGGCGCGAACTTGAGCGCGCCGATCCAGAGGAAGACGACCGCGATGGCGAGCCGCATGGCCTGGAGGCCGAGGCGGTTGGAGCCCGGACCCGAGACGAGGCCGAGGGCGCGGCGAACCTGCGTGTTCATGGATCTGATCCTTCGAAGCTGAGGGCGCGGGACGGCGGGAGGCCACCCTGCAGAGGCGCCGGCCGGGACGGACGATCGTGCGGCGCCGATGGGAGGAGCTTCGATGATGTGCCGATCCGGCTCAATCATACGCAGGTTTGAGTCGGGTCATCCGATATTCGACCGGGCCGAGGTCGCGAATTCGGCAAAACATCTGTGTTCCGACGTCCAACGCAGGCATGCGGGTCCGTGCCGGACTTGCCGTCGGCAGAGATCGCGCGGCTCCGCGCAGCCAGGGATGCACGAAATCTGCGTGCCGGCCGATTAGGACCGGTCTATCATACCGACGCATGATATCCGTCTGATCGCGATGCCTTTACGTGTTCCGGAAATATCGGATCCGCGGAGGATGGACGATGGATGACCACTACGATGCGCTCGTGATCGGCAGCGGCGAGGGCGGCAAGTTCCTGGCCTGGCACCTGGCCAAGGCCGGGCAGCGGGTCGCGGTGGTCGAGCGTCGCTGGATCGGGGGTTCCTGTCCCAACACCAACTGCCTGCCGAGCAAGAACGAGATCTGGAGCGCCGAGATCGCCCATCTCGCCCGGCACGCCGACCGGTACGGCATCGAGACCGGCCCGGTCGCGGTGGACATGGCCCGGGTGGTCGCGCGCAAGCGGGCGATGGTCCGCGGCCTCGTCGACATGCACCTCGACCGCTACCGTGAGAGCGGCGCGGAGCTCATCATGGGAACGGCCGCCTTCACGGGTCCCAGGGCGCTCACGGTCGCGCTGAACGCGGGCGGGTCGCGCGCGCTGACGGCCGAGCGAATCTTCCTCAATCTCGGCACACGCCCGACCATCCCAGACGTCCCGGGCCTGCGCGACGCACAACCGCTGACGAATATCGAAGTGCTCGAACTCGACGCCGTGCCCGCCCACCTCGTCGTCCTCGGCGGCGGCTACGTGGGCCTCGAACTGGCCCAGGCCTACCGCCGGTTCGGCAGCGCGGTGACCGTGATCGAGCACGGGGCGCAGATCGCGGGCCGCGAGGATCCGGACGTGGCCTCCGCGCTCAAGCAGCTCCTCGAGGGCGAGGGGCTGGCCATCCGCACCGGCACGGAGGTCGTGCGCGTGCGCGGCCGTTCGGGCGACGCCGTGGAGATTGCGGTGCGCGGCGGCGACGGCGAGGCGGTCATCGCCGCGAGCCACTTCCTCGTCGCGGCGGGCCGCGCGCCGAATACCGACGGGATCGGCCTCGACCGCGCGGGGGTGGACCTCACCGAGCGGGGTGTGATCAAGGTCGACGACCGCCTGCGGACGAGGGCGCCGGGCGTCTGGGCCATCGGCGAGTGCGCGGGCAGCCCGGCCTTCACCCACGCCTCCGCGGACGATTTCCGCGTGATCCGCGACAATCTCGCGGGGATCCCGCGCTCGACCGCGGGGCGGCTGATGCCCGCCTGCCTGTTCACGGACCCGCCGCTGGCGCGGGTCGGATCGACCGAGACCGAGGCGCGCGCCCGCGGCGACGCCGTCCGGGTCGCCAAGCTGCCGATGGCGGCCGTGCTGCGCACGCGGACGACCGGGCAGACCGAGGGCTTCATGAAGGCCGTCATCGGACCGGATGATCGGATCCTCGGCTTCACCATGCTCGGCGCGGAGGCCGGCGAGGTCATGGCCGCGGTCCAGGTCGCGATGCTCGCCGGCCTGCCCTACACGGCCTTGCGCGACGCGATCCTTGCCCACCCGACCACCGCGGAGGGGCTGAACAGCCTGTTCTCGGCCGTGCCCGCCCCCTGACCCACTCCCTGACTCACTCTCCGCGGTTCAGGCGCTCGCCGCGGCGGGTTCCGCCGCGCGGCTCTCTTGGCCCGGCTCGGCCGCCGGAAGATCGACCGCGAAGGTCGCGCCGGCACCGTCGTTGTTCCGAGCGGTCAGCGTCCCGCCATGGGACTCGACGATGGTCCGGCAGATCGCGAGGCCGATGCCCATCCCGTCGCGCTTCGTGGTGAAGAACGGGCTGAACAGCTTGGGCAGCTGCTCCGGATCGATGCCGGTGCCGCTGTCGGACACCGCGATCCCAAGCCGACCGGGCGCGGGAGCGCTGAGGGCGATCCGCAGCTCGCGGCGGGTCTCGGGCGCATCGCGCATGGCGTGCAGGCCGTTCGTCATGAGGTTGACCACGACCTGCTGCATCTCGACGCGATCGGCCAGGACGCGCGCCTCGGTCGCGGCGATCTGAACCCGCACCGTCGCCCCGGCTGCCAGGATCTCCCGGTCTAGGAGGGCCACGACCTCGGCCATGAGGGGCTGAAGGTCGACGAGCTCGGGCTGTCTCTGGTCGCGGCGGAGCTGCTCGCGCGTCCGCTGCACGATCCGGCTCGCCCGCATGCCGTCGCGGACGGCGCGCTCGGCCGCCCGCGCGGCCGCCTCCAGATCCGGCGTCTCGCGCCGCAGCCAGCGCAGGCAGGCCTCGGCGCTCATCACCATGGCGCCGATCGGCTGGTTGACCTCGTGGGCGATGGAGGCGGAGATCGCCCCGACGGTCGAGACCCGGCCTGCGCGGGCCAATTCGGCCTGGGCCGCGAGCAGCGCCTCCTTCGCGCGCTCCCGCTCGGTCACGTCGATCATCGCGCAGGCGACGCGGTCGAAGGCCGCTGGGTCGTCCGGCAGCGCCACGACGAGGATCACGGTCACCTCCCGCCCGTCGGCGCGAACGAGGCGGCCCTGCGCCTCGAACCGGCCGCCCGCCCGGTCGAGCCGCTGCAGGAGCGGCGGGACGAGATCGTTGCCCGGCGGCAGGAAGCGGCTCATCGAGCCGAGGATCGCATCGCGGGACCGGCCGCCGAGGAGTTGCACCGTGGCGTCGTTGACGTCGACCAGCGCGATCTCGCGCGCGCAGGCGGCGGTGAGCGCGGCATCGGCCTGCCCGCGGAGCTCGGTCCCGGGCCCCCCGGCGACCCGCGCCTCGGCGAGGCGAACCTGCGCTCCGGAGAGATCGACCTCGCACAGCGCCACGTGGCTCTGCTCGAAGAGCGCGCGGTAGCGCCGCTCGCTCCGCGCCAGTGCCCCCAGCGCGCGCTGGCGGGCGCTCGTGTCGAAGGCGATCAGGCTGATCCCGCCGGTCAGCGCGAGGTAGAAGCCGACCGCGGTCAGGCCGCTGCGCTCGGCGAGCGCCTGCGCGATCATCGGCGAGAAGGCGCCTCCGATGATGCCGCCGACGTTGAACGCCACGGAGGTGCCCGTGTAGCGCACCTGCGGCGGGAACAGGCTCGGCAGCCACGCGCCGAGCGGCCCGTTGACGAAGCCCATCACCCACAGGGCGAAGGCCAGGAAGACGAAGATCGTCGCGAGGGAGCCGCTGCCGAGCATCGGCGCCAGCAGGATCCCGGAGGCTATAGTCCCGGCGCAGCCGACGATCAGGACGCGGGCCGGGTCGAGCCGGTCGGACAACCAGCTCGCGACGACGATGGCGGCGGCCATGAACAGGATCGCGCCGAGCTCGACCGTCAGGAACGAGGCCCGGGAATAGCCGAGCGTCGTGGTGCCGTAGCCGAGCGCGAAGGCGGTGGCGGTCCAGAACAGCGAGAAGCAGGCGACGACGCCGAACATCCCGGCGACGACCTGCCCGGCATGGTCGCGCATCAGCGCGACGAGTGGGACGCGCGGGGGCTGCGCGTCCTTCACGGCGGCGGCGAATTCCTCGGTCTCGCCGAGATTGGTCCGGACCCAGAGCCCGAGCCAGACGAGGGGAACGCTGAGCAGGAACGGCACCCGCCAGCCCCAGTCCGCGAACTGCTCCGCGCTGAGGGTCAGGGTCAGGATGAGGAACAGGCCGTTGGCCACGAAGAAGCCGAGGGGCGCCCCGAGCGGCGCGAACATCGCGTAGCGCGCGCGCCAGCCCGGCGGAGCGTTCTCCAGCGCCAGCAGGGCGGCGCCGCTCCACTCGCCGCCGAGTGCCAGCCCCTGCCCGAATCGGAGGAGGCAGAGCAGGACGGGCGCGAGCCAGCCGGCCAGCGCGAAGGTGGGCAGGAGCCCGATCGCCGAGGTCGAGAGACCCATCAGCAGGAGCGAGGCGACCAGCGTCGCCTTGCGCCCGACCCGGTCGCCGAAATGCCCAAAGACCGCGCCGCCGATCGGCCGGGCCACGAAGGCGAGGCCGAAGCTCGCGTAGGCGCTGATCAGCTCCGCCGATTGCAGCGCCGCCGGGAAGAACAGCGGCCCGAAGATCAGGCTCGCCGCCGTGGCGTAGATGTAGAAGTCGTAGAACTCGACCGTCGTGCCGATCAGGCTCGCGAGGAGGACGCGCGCCGTCGTCTGCCTGGGACGCGCGTTGCCCACCGCACTCATCTCCGCGCCTCGCTCCGCAGCCTGCCATACGGGTGCACGTCCGGACGGGGCGCCCGCGAGCCCGGGAGCCGGGACGTGCTGATCGCGCCGGAAGTTGAGCCAGTCCCGGGGGCAGTGCAACCGCTCATAGCCACAAGCTTGGCCGCAAGTCGATAGGCTCGACCGGGTGTGGCCCCCGCGTCCGGCCCTGCGTCCGACCCCTGCGTCCGGCCCCTGCGGACGGGCTGACCCGTCCACAGACGTTCGGCTTGATCGGGTGTGGATTCAACCTGTAAGCACTGCCCTCTCGGACAGCCTGGCAGAGGCACGCGGGGGCTCGTCGATCACGATGTCAGGCAATGTCCGGGGTGGCGCGGCGAGAACCGGCGCCGACACGGCCTCACCGCTGGTGGTCATTGTCGAGGACGACGAGGGCGTCCGGGAGGGGCTCCAGGATCTCCTGCGCTCCGTCGGCCTCGACACCCTCGCCTACGGCGCGACGAGCGAGCTCCTCGCGGCGACGCTGCCGGACCGCCCGGGCTGCCTGATCCTCGATGTGCGGTTGCCGGGATCCAGCGGTCTCGACCTGCAGGCAAAGCTGGCCGCGATGGGCAACCGCATGCCGATCATCTTCATGACCGGCCACGGCGACATCCCCATGACCGTCCAGGCCATGAAGGCGGGCGCGCTCGACTTCCTGACCAAGCCGTTCCGCGATCAGGACATGCTCGACGCCATCGCGGTCGCGATCGAGCGGGACAGGACCCGGCGCGCCTCGAGCGCGGGGGTCGCCGAACTCGAGGCGCTGGCCGCGACCCTAACGGCGCGGGAGGCCGAGGTGATGGCGCACGTCGTCAAGGGGCTGCTCAACAAGCAGATCGCCTACGCGCTCGGCATCAGCGAGATCACGGTCAAGATCCACCGCGGCAACGTCATGCGGAAGATGGAGGCCGGCTCCGTGGCCGACCTCGTGCGCAAGACCGAGCTGCTCAAGGCCCGGGCAGCCGTCTGAGGCCGGAGCCCTCCCCGCCGGCCCGGGCCGGGTCGATCGGCGCGGAACGATGCCGGGTATCGCCGCGTTGCCACCCGCACGGGACAGATTTCGTCGGCACGTTCCAGTCGGACGTCGGCGAGAAAGTCCCGACTAGTCTTGCTAAACCCATGTCTACCGGATCGCGTCGCGGCGCTCCGAGGCCTGCTTTGCTGTGGCAGGACTCGGTTCGTCAGGATGTGGGTCCGTCGCGCGCATCAAACCATCGTATGATATCGTCGGCGCGGCCGCTGGCCCACACAGGTGGGATCGACGCGCCTCCGAGAGGCTCCGGAGGGAGATTCGTGCCGGTCGGTAAGAAAGCGGTCGCGGTCGTGGACGACGACGAGGCGGTTCTGGACGCGACGTCCAGCTTCCTCGAAGCGTTGGGCTACGACGCGCGGGCCTTCAACTCGGGCGAGGCCTTCCTGGCCTCCATGGCCGGCAGCGACGTCTCGTGCCTGCTGACGGACGTGAACATGCCGGGGATCAGCGGCATCGAGTTGCAGGACCGCGTCCGGCAGCAGCGCCCAGCCCTGCCGGTCATCATGATGACTGCGCTGACCGACGACGCGCTCCGGCGTCGGGCCCTCGCCGGCGGCGCCTGCGATCTCCTGCGCAAGCCCCTCGTGGCCGACGAGCTGATCCGCTGCCTGGAAGAGACGATTGGGGCCTGAGGATCGGCGGCGAGAACGCCGGCTGTCCCCGGAACGGCATCGCGTTCGCACGCCCGAAGCCTCGGACGCGACGGCGGCCCGGCGTGCCGCCGTCGCGCGTCTGCGCGTGCAGGACGATCCGATTAGGACATCAAACCTCCGTATGATTCCAGTGGGAACGGCCACGGTGCAAGGTCGAGCCATGGAAGCGGCACGCCGTGTGCGGGCCGGGCGAGGAGGTGGGGATGGGACTGATGATAGCGAGCCCAGGTGGTGCGGCGCCGGACGAGGCCCTGCTTCGCGCGGAGACCGCTCGTAGCGCCATGGCCCGGCTGCTCGCGGTGGCCGGACACGATCTGAAGCAGCCCCTGCAGGTAGCCCTCATGGCCATCGAGCGCGCGGTCTCGGACGGCGTCGGCCCCCGGGCGGCGGCTCGGCTCGGTCTCGCCAGCGACGCGCTGGTGCGGCTGGGCCGCGAGCTCGACGATCTGGCCCGCTCATCCCAGGCCGGCAGCGTGTCGCCCCGCCTCGGTCCCGTCGCCGTCGCCCCGCTCCTCGAAGCGGTGGCGGCCGAGTGGGGGCCCTACGCCGACGCCGTCGGGGTGCGGGTGCAGGTCTGCGCCACGGCGCTGATGGTCACGAGCGAGGCCGCCATGCTGACGACCATCCTGCGCAACCTCGTCGGCAACGCCGTGAAGTATGCTGGCCCGGGCGGCCGCGTGGTCGTCGGGTGCCGCCGCCGGCAGGGGCGGGTCGCGATCGAGGTGCACGACTCTGGTCCCGGCATCGCGCCCGAACGGCTGGTGGGCATCTTCGACGCTTTCGACCGCGCCGGGCGCCGGGACGGGGCCGGTCTCGGACTCGGGCTGCATATCGTCCGGCAGACCGCCGCGTCGCTCGAGCATCCGGTCGCCGTGCGATCCCGCCGAAATCGGGGCTCGGTCTTTAGCGTGACCGCCCCCCGCCACCGTCTGGCATCCTCGTAGACGCTCCGAGCCGACCCCGACGCCGCTGCCACGGATTGGGTCTGCCGTACGGAAGCAGGTCTGCTGTCCCGGCCGCCGGAAGCTGCGAAACGCCCGGATCGCGCGCAAGGCCCGAAATTCGTGGCGTCCACGGCGACGCAGGTGTGCCGCGGCCGCACGGCTTGCTCGCCAGGGTTGCTTGTGGAACCGTGTCGGCCTGAGACCCCGAAGAGGCGACGGATGCTCCGCACCGTGCTTTCGCAGACGGAGCGTGCCCTGACATGACGGCTGGTGATCCGCGCAACAAGATGGCCGAAGTTGCCGGACTGGCGGCCGCGATCGCCGACCACATCCTCGCGCAGCACGAAGCGGGGACCACAATCCCGCCGGAGCAGTTCCGAATGCTGGTGAGCGCCGCCCGGATGCTCCTGGACAACGGCGTAGCGTGGCCGCCGTCGGTGACCTACCTCGTCATGGAGGTCGCTCGGCGGGTCCAGGACGCCGAACCGCCGCCCAGGGGCGACGAGGTCGTAGCGCACCTGACCCAGGCACTAGATGCTCAAGATAGCGCTTGAGAATTGCTGCAGACGGACGGCTGGTGCGACCTTTAGGGCCCTCCGCGATACGGTCGGTCCGCTCGTAGGGCATTCCCGTCGAAATCTATCAGGATGCTGGGATCGAGGATGCTTGGCGACTGGAAGTTAACGGCTAGAAAGGGCGCACAAAGCGTCGGTGTAGCGGGGTCGCTGAACCGCCCCCCGTTTTGACCGGACAGGCGGCATAGCTCACGAAGGCATAGGCATTGGCCTATGGGTAAGGCTATGTCATCCGATCCGACCGCCCCACCGGTGCACGGCGAGATCCTGACCGGCGTTCAGCGTCGACGGCGCTGGTCTACCACCGAGAAGATCCGCCTCGTCGAGGAGAGCCAGCAGCCCGGCTCGTCCGTGTCGTTCGTCGCCCGCCGCTAAGGCATCTCGCCCAGCCTGCTGTTCTCGTGGAAGCGGCGCATGCTGGAGGGCGGCCATCAGGCCGTGCACGCCGACGAGGAGGTCGTCGGCACCAGCCGGGTTCGTGAGCTGGAGCGGCGCGTGCGCGACCTCGAACGTCTGCTCGGGCGCAAGACCATGGAGGTCGAGATCCTGAAGGAGGCGCTCGACCTCGCCCGCACAAAAAAACCGACCTCGCCGCTCAGCTCCTGGAGCGGTTCGACGGGCGGTTCGCGGTGAAGGCGGTCGCCGACACGCTCGGCGTGGCCCGCTCCCACTTGGCCGAGCGCCTGAGCCGCCCCGCCCAGCCGCGCGGTCCCTACCGCAAGCCTGAGGATGCGCAGCTGCTGCCGACGATCCGCGCGATCGTCGATGCCCGCCCGAGCTACGGCTATCGCCGCGTCACCGCACTGGTGAACCGGGCACTGCACTCGCGCGGCGAGGCGAGCGTCAATGCCAAGCGGGTGCTGCGCATCCTGCGGGCGAACGGGCTCACCCTCGCGCCGCACACCGCCCGGCGGCCCGGCCGCACCCATGACGACACCGTGGTGGCGTTACGCTCGAACGTGGAGCGGGTAGCTCGGATCACCTCGAACTGCGCTGCCGGGACGGAGCGGTCGTCCGCGTGCTGTTTGCCATCGACGCGTGCGACCGTGAGAGCATCGCGTGGTCGGCGACCACGACGGGCGTCTCGGCCGAGATGGTCTGCAACCTGATGATCGCCTGCTGCGAGCGCCGGTTCGGCGCGACGAAGACCCCGCACCCGGTCGAGTGGCTGTCCGACAACGGCTCCGCCTACATCGCCAAGGAGACAGCGCAGACGGCCGCCGCGCTCGGCCTACGGCTGCTATTCACCCCGGTGCGTTCGCCGCAGAGCAACGGCATCGCGGAGGCGTTCGTGAAGACGCTCAAGCGGGACTATGCCCGCTTGGCGATCTTGGCCGACGCCGAGACCGTGATGCGGCTTCTGCCGGCTTGGTTCGAGGACTACAACACGATCCACCCGCACTCCGGCCTGCGCATGCTCTCGCCCCGAGAGTACCTCAGCCGGACTGCCTAAACCCGCCCCGCTGCCTGTCCGGTCAAACAGGGTGCACTCCAATCGCGACCTGCACGACGGTTGCCAAGCGTTCACGGTGAGGGCGACAGCGTAAGCGTCCGTTGCCGAGGCTAACCCGATTATCATTCGCGAACCGATCCGATGCCTCCTGAAATCGGTGCCCTATATGGTTCGTATGCCTACCCTCGGCCTCAAACTTCCACTCCGCATCTGTGTGCTGGAACATGCAGCGTGCGTTGAGGATGCCAGCGGTAGGCGGACCGGCTACGTCTACTGGGCTGCGGAGCGCGACGATGTCGGTGTTCGGTCGTTCACGCGGGCCGAAGCAATTGAGCAGGTCCGAATCATCGCGAATGCCTGGGCTTGTGCCCTGGCCAGTAGCGGCACGCTCGATACTGGTCCTGCTCCAGAGCCCGGCGCTGCGGCAGCTGAGCCCTCACCAGAAGGTTGACAACTGCACTCGTAGCCGCTGGCTCCTGTTGGCTTTGCAAGCCTTCGCACCATCGATCTCGATTGCAGTCGATGGCGCGAACGGAAGCGCAGCAAAGTCAGGCGGAAGAATGTCCGAGCCCGGATGGGCGTTGCGTGACGTTTCGGATCGTCGTCGCGGCCTTTCCTAGTTGGAAACAAACATCATTTTCATGCGGGCCGCGTCCAGGATCTGCTCGTCATCGGAGTTGGGCATTTCGGCAACCGACTTCTCGATGATACTGCGCGCAATTCCCTCGTACAGGCCGACGCTCGACGCAAAAGTACTAAGCCGCGCCAGCAGGCGGTCAGCAATCGCCCTCTGTTCGGGGTCCAGCAGGTCGCTCATCTTGGGTCCGGAGCACTCATGTTGACATTGGTCATGACCATCGTCTGGTGTAGGCCTCCGCGAGATAGCCTCATCGGCGTATCTTAGCCTGGGAAAGAGCATCTAGCTAGCTACCGATGGCAACGTAGCTACGGCCGCTAGACGCGTGCTGGGGTTCCTCGCCGACCGAGGTAATTGAGGGCAGCGGCGAGGCAGAGGATGCCAGCGGAAGCTGGTAGCGGCATTCTCGTAGTGCGTGGCAACTGTCTGTCACCTATTGAGCTGTGCACGGAGGCGTTAGATGATGTTGCGGTTGTTATAGATCCAGTCCGGTCAGTGCGCGGGAGCGTCGTATGACCTAATCAATCCTGGACCGGTGCGTTCGGGAGGCTGCAGCGTAGTGGTGACCATGGGAAGCCGGAACATACAATCCGGGAACGTGAAGCCAGCCAGTCAGATTAGGTGGACTTCCGCGCCCGATCTTGAGGCGCTGTCTTCTTGCGCAGGTTGTTCCGGTCCCGGCCCGACGGTAAGGGCAAATCCTGAAATCGGCGCCCGAGAGTCCATCGCACCCGCGCGGGGCGGGCTCGGCCGCGCCAACCCCGCCGAGCCCTCTCGGGAGACGTCGCCATGTCCGGGCCTTCGATCCAGATCCACCCGATGATCCTGTGCGGGGGGGCGGGGACGCGGCTGTGGCCGGCATCGCGGGAGAGCATGCCCAAGCAGTTCGCCCGTCTGGTCGACGCCGAGCGCTCGACCTTCCAGGCGACGCTGGCGCGGGTGTCGGACGCCACGGTCTTCGCCACGCCCACCGTCATCGCCTCGGCCGAGGCCCGCTTCATCGTCGCCGAGCAGCGCGACCAGCTCGGTCTCTCCGCCGACATCCTGCTCGAGCCGCAGGGCCGCGACTCCGCCGCCGCCGTGGCGGTCGCGGCGCTGCACGCCGCCGCCAGCGACCCGCAGGCCGTGGTGCTGATCATGGCCGCCGACCACGTCGTGCCCGACACGGCGGCCTTCGTCGACGCCGTGCGGCGCGCGGCCGCCGGCGCCCAGGCCGGCTACACGATGACGCTCGGCATCGAGCCCGACCGGCCGGCCACCGATTACGGCTACATCCGCCGCGGCGAGCCGATCGCCGAAGCCCCGGGCGCGGCCCGCGTCGCCCGCTTCGTCGAGAAGCCGAACCAAGCCGGCGCCGAGGCGCTGATCACCGACGGCGCCCTGTGGAACTCGGGCTACTTCCTGTTCCGCGCCGACCTGATGCTGGCCGAGCTGGAGGCGTTCGTCCCCGAGGTGCTGGCGGCCGCGCGCGCGGCCCTGGAGGCGGCGGTGACCGACCTCGACTTCATCCGCCTCGACGCGGCGGCCTTCGCCCAGGCGCCCAAGATCTCGATCGACTACGCGGTGATGGAGCGGACCGCCCGGGCCGGCGTGCTGCCGGTGTCGTTCGCGTGGTCGGATGTCGGCACCTGGGACGCGGTCTGGCAGGTGCTG